>NZ_LJRZ01000577.1:0-290 GCF_002742485.1 Pseudomonas sp. 2822-17 | reverse complement strand
ATAGATTTTCAAGCTGCCATCTTGAAAAATAAACGATACTTACTATACAGATCAATAACATCATCGAAATAGCTAAGCTAATCCCCATTACAGCATGCTTGTATGCTTTTTTTTGTTCTATAATATATGGGTAGTAAAACATTATTAAAGCAAATCCAAGCATAATCTGAGAGCCTTCAAAAAGAGCGTTTCCCCAATCCATCAGTGTTTGGTCAAATCGGGGATATAAATGATGAAAGTTTGCATCAGCAAATGCCCAATTACTGTAGTAACCCATCCAAGCGGTGAGA
>NZ_LJRZ01000576.1:0-366 GCF_002742485.1 Pseudomonas sp. 2822-17 | reverse complement strand
CTGTTCTTCACTGACTGCTAATTTCCTTCCATGCTTTTCTACAAGTGATGGTCCAATGATACATGAGATAAGTATCATAATAATAACCGCATTTACTGTTGCTTGATCTAATAACCCCACGTCATATCCCACTAAAGTGGCTGCAAGAGTAGCTGCAGCTTGTGGAATTGTTAGTCCAAACATTACTTTTGTTTCTGTTGAATTATATCCATAAATCTTACTTGTAAAAAATGGAGCTAAAAATTTCCCAATAAATACAGCCGATAGAATAAGTGCAGTAACCAACCATGAACGGGGATCAGAAAACAGAACACTTAAATCCATGAGAAGACCAACTGAAAGTAAAAAAAATGGAATAAACAATGC
>NZ_LJRZ01000575.1:0-367 GCF_002742485.1 Pseudomonas sp. 2822-17 | reverse complement strand
CCTTTAATAATTCATTTTGACGTGATGTACCTTCATATCTCATACCTAATTTCCTCATCACTTTTTGAGAACCGATATTATCAGTATCACATCTGCCTTCTATCCGATTAGCTAATAAATCCGTAAAACCATATTCAATGATTTTACCTAATGCTTCTGTTACAATCCCTTTCCCCCAATATTGTTCTGATAAAAAATAACCAACTTCAATACTTTGGTGTTTATTACTCCAATCAATTATTGCAGCAACTCCGATTACTTTTTTAGTTTCTTTCCAAACAATTGCCCATTCACCTGTTTCACCGTTAACATAACCATTGATAACAGCATCTGAAAAATGTAGTGTTGTTTCTTTTGTCTTATTGGT
>NZ_LJRZ01000574.1:0-274 GCF_002742485.1 Pseudomonas sp. 2822-17 | reverse complement strand
TTCGTCTACTTTTTCCTTAAAAGCTTTCATTACTTCAGGAACCTGTTCTTCACCTAATACTTCTTTAGCTTCTTCATTATAGTCTATATCAGCCATAAAGAACAACTCTGTTAACTCAACGATTTCTGCACCAAAGCTTAATTTCTCTTGATGAAGTGCAATTAATTCATGAGCCCACTGTCTTTCTTCTCCATCCATATCCTCTGGAAGTTTCCCAGCTTTTATTAGATGAGGAAGTGCAAGATCAACGACTCTGTCTACATCTGCTTCCTTC
>NZ_LJRZ01000573.1:0-368 GCF_002742485.1 Pseudomonas sp. 2822-17 | reverse complement strand
GTTCTAACCATACCAACTAGTAATACTGGCACATCTCAACCAACGGCTCCTATTGAAGATCGGACAACCTTTACGTATCGCGTTGTAGCTGGAGACAACTTAACTGTTATTTCCCAACGTCATAGTGTAACGGTTGATGCTATCCGAACTGCAAATAATTTAAGGACGGATGTACTGCAAATTGGTCAGACCTTAACCATTCCTAATGGGTTGAACAAGGATACTACAAATACTGTGCCAGTTCAGAAAGGTTCCCTTGATCCAGTTACGATAACTAACATTCAGCATACCGTTCGGTCAGGGGACAATATGTGGAACTTAAGCCAACATTACAGTGTTCCTTATCTAGATTTATTAAGACATAATAA
>NZ_LJRZ01000572.1:0-368 GCF_002742485.1 Pseudomonas sp. 2822-17 | reverse complement strand
GATATAATAATCCGTTATTTTCTTTTGTACGACACTTTTTACACCTTTTCGGGTATGAAAAGCCTTTTTTCTTATAAAACTGCTGCTCTCCTATTGAGAAAGTAAATCTATTTGCACATATCCAGCATTTTAAAAGCACGTCTTGCGGTTCTAAACCCTGTAATGCTTCATTAATAGATTCTATTCTTTCCTTTTGAACTGAAGGATCAATCTTTGCCATGTTATTTAAAACATTTATAACTGTTCGAATCTCAGCTTGTACCTTTTTATAATCTACTTTTTCCAATGACTCTAAATAAGGAATCAATGCTTGATCTCCAGATTCTTTAATTTTTTCCAGAAACAATAGGATCATTCTTCTATTCCTA
>NZ_LJRZ01000039.1:0-230 GCF_002742485.1 Pseudomonas sp. 2822-17 | reverse complement strand
GGACCAATCCGATAATGCTTTCATGATTCCCATTCTACAGTCACCTCAATATTATTTTTCCTATAGTTTTTTGGAAAAATGAGGATTTTATACATTAAATTGAAAAATATTCCTATGCTTAGTTGGACTCAGAAAACATAATTGCCGTGTATGTTAACTCCGTCATTGTTTATCAAATCGGTTAGCTAACTTTTCTTCAATATAGGTTAAAAGCTCTAGCGCCTCCATAT
>NZ_LJRZ01000571.1:0-316 GCF_002742485.1 Pseudomonas sp. 2822-17 | reverse complement strand
GGTACAGATGTTGACTTCACTCAGGAAAACAGACAAGAACAGCTTGTGACCCCAGTGAATGATGAAAATATGACTGGTATTGCCGTTAGTGTTGAACGTATTACTGAGACTTATACTGGTGATGAAGTTCCGGAAGGTGGCATCCCTGGTACAGGTGAAACGGATGTTCCAGGTTATCCAGGTGCGTATGTTGGTGGTTCTGGAGACTATGAAAGAATGGAAGAACGTATTAACAATGATGTAAATAGGATCCAACGTGAAATTGTGGAGAGTCCTTATAAGATAAGAGATATAGGGATTCAGGTGATGGTAGAGC
>NZ_LJRZ01000570.1:0-375 GCF_002742485.1 Pseudomonas sp. 2822-17 | reverse complement strand
ATAAAGAACACAGAAGTATCACTAAGAAGAGAATCCAAGCGCTTCATACATTCTTCCTTCGTTGCACCCTTCTTAGCAAGTTGCGCTACCTCCACTACAATGATTCCGATTGCATAAGATGCTTTTTTTGAGTCCACAACAGTTACTGAAGCATCGTCACCAAGTGTTTGAGATGCAATGTAAGCAGATTGAAATGTTCCGCTTAATTTGGAAGATAAATGAATTGATATAATTTCGTTTTCAGGGTCCTCTTCCGCCAGGCGACGATATTCCAATTCAAATTGATGTGGGGTAGGCTGTGATGTGGTTGGAATCTCTCCTGCTGATTTTAGTTTTTCATAAAAATTAGATGGTGTTAGATCAACGCCGTCTTCA
>NZ_LJRZ01000569.1:0-304 GCF_002742485.1 Pseudomonas sp. 2822-17 | reverse complement strand
TGTATAACGTTCGATCATAGAATTTTCTTCCTCCTATAGTTGCTTTCTTAGTTTCTATTTCCAAATCGGTGATTCATTGATGTTGTCGATGATCTCTTCAACGGACTCTCCTAATACTGTAACATGTCCCATCTTTCTGCCTTGCCTTGCTTCTGCTTTACCATACAAATGAAGATGTGCACCTTTAAGATCTTTTATGTGTTGCATCATCTGAGGAATGTGTTCACCTAATAGATTAACCATCACTGCAGGTTTTAGTAAATCCGTACTCCCTAAAGGCCAACCACAGATCGCTCTAATATGC
>NZ_LJRZ01000568.1:0-377 GCF_002742485.1 Pseudomonas sp. 2822-17 | reverse complement strand
ACATATAGACTTTTCTCAATTTCTTCTCTGACAACTTGATCTAAGTATTCTTCATATTCCATATCATAGTCTTCTGCTTTATCTTCAAAGAAAGCTCGTTCCCTTCTAGCTTCTCTTCTTTCAAGATAATCTTTAAAGTTCATAAGTGCCTTGTCTACTTCTTCTTGAGAAACCTCATGCCCCTCTTGTTTTGCTTCGTGAATAACAGCTTCTTGAAAAACATAGTTTCTTGCTACTTCAGGGATAGCTGGTGCTCCTACTTCATAAAGTACCTTCAAGTCTTTCACATATATGTTTTCCCCTTTAAATGAGGCAATAACATCGTCATCTTCATACATGGGACTACAGGATCTAGATAGAATGACAAAACCTAATAC
>NZ_LJRZ01000567.1:0-261 GCF_002742485.1 Pseudomonas sp. 2822-17 | reverse complement strand
GCAAAGAAGTATGGAAGTAAGGAGGAAAGCAGATGAATAAAGGACGCGTCACAAAGGTTATGGGTCCGGTAGTAGACGTTCAGTTTGACCGTGGCCAATTACCTGAGATATATAACGCATTAAGAGTGGAACGCCAAGCGCAGACTTCAGGGGAAGTTGACGTTAACTTAACACTTGAAGTGGCACTTCACCTTGGAGATGACACGGTTCGTACAGTTGCCATGTCTTCCACAGATGGTTTAGTCCGTGGTATGGATGTTC
>NZ_LJRZ01000566.1:0-407 GCF_002742485.1 Pseudomonas sp. 2822-17 | reverse complement strand
TACAAGTGATTATTTATTTTGGTTAGCCTTATATCCAATTGTCGGGTTTTGGGGATTGCAATTAGAAGGAGTGTTTTCAGGAGCGACAGAAGCGAAGCCTATCAGAAACTCGATTGCCATTGCATTAGTCCTCTTTTTAGGAGCAATTTGGTTGATGGAACCAATATATGTGAACCATGGTCTCTGGTTCTCGTTCATTCTATTTACTTTAGCTAGATCTGTATTCCTTTCCTTATATCTTCCAAAACTAAGTTCATAAACATGGGTAAACATGGGGACGGTTCAGCTGTTTCTTTCGTTTCGCTAAACGAAAAAACAGCTGATATATGCACACTTTTCATATAGAACTGCACACTTAAGTTGGAAATCCGCACACTTATCATGTGAATGTGCACACTTCAATGCGG
>NZ_LJRZ01000565.1:0-310 GCF_002742485.1 Pseudomonas sp. 2822-17 | reverse complement strand
TACCAACTCTAATAATCATTGCGAGTGAGGATGGATATAGTGAACTTGATTCATTGGTATGATTTCATTACCCCAACGACACCATTTGCAGCCCTGTTTTTCGGAATTACTTTTGTGCTCATTGTAACTCTCTTTTTTTCTTATAAAGAAAAGAGTAAAAAGTCAGCAGTTGTTCTGTTTTTAGTTGGTACCCTAATAGTATTAGGTATTGTTGGAATGCTTGAATCGTTAGGATTCTATTAATAAGTTGATTGCCCCCTCTTAAAAGTGTCCGCGCATTAGGGGGGACATGAGGTTAGGATGTTTTACA
>NZ_LJRZ01000564.1:0-342 GCF_002742485.1 Pseudomonas sp. 2822-17 | reverse complement strand
GTGTAGCTTCTACCATATGGATCTTTATCGTGCCATATTTCATCTTGATAAAAAAGAAATTCAAGATTATCAATATCATCTTCGTAAGTAAAATATACTGCTAATAGAACGGGTTCGGCATATGAATAAACTACTTCATTCCCTTCTTTTATAGTGAAGTGTATAGTTACCATTGTATTATCCAATTGTGAAACGCCAGATTGGACGATCTCCTTTGTGATGGTAACATCCTCCTCGCCACTAAAAATACTGTTTGGTATTAGAAATTCAAAGTATATAGAAGCAATGTTATCACTTAGATACTGTAATGTTAGATCTGAATTTGTTTCTTTGATATTGGAT
>NZ_LJRZ01000563.1:0-236 GCF_002742485.1 Pseudomonas sp. 2822-17 | reverse complement strand
ATACCTATGATAATGATATCGCTATAAGAAATTCCTGAAACATATTCTGCTATAATGAATGCAGCAGCACCCATAATAGGGGGCATAATTTGTCCTCCTGTGGAAGCAGATGCCTCTGCAGCTGCAGCAAACTCAGGTCTAATTTTGCCCGTTTCATCATTGGTATTGTAAATGACCCAGATGATACGGTATTTGCTACTGAACTACCAGTTATCATTCCTTGCATAGCAGACGCT
>NZ_LJRZ01000562.1:0-362 GCF_002742485.1 Pseudomonas sp. 2822-17 | reverse complement strand
GTTGAAAAACTTGTTCAAGAGGATGACAGTATCAAAGGTATTTGGTGTGTGCCGAAATATAGTAATCCTGATGGTATAACATACTCTGATGAAGTTGTTGACAGACTTGCAAATATGAAGACGAAAGCTGATGATTTTAGAATTTTTTGGGATGATGCATATTCAGTTCATCATTTAACTGATAAGCCAGATCCTTTGAAAAATATTTTAACGGCCTGTAAAAGTGCAGGGAATCCTAATCGCGTATACATGTTTAGCTCCACTTCTAAAATCACATTTGCAGGTTCAGGTATTGGTGTCTTGGCTACAACAGAAGAAAATTTAGATTTTACAAAAAAATTAATATCTTTTCAAACTATAGG
>NZ_LJRZ01000038.1:0-230 GCF_002742485.1 Pseudomonas sp. 2822-17 | reverse complement strand
AGGCTCAGCGTATTAATAAGTAAATCTTCAAATCCGCAGAGGACGCTGAAATCTGGATTATAACCTTTCACCTTTTGAATCATCTCTCTCACATGTCCAATGTCATTCACCGTTTCTTTAATTCCCACGATATTCTTATGGGCTTGAACAAGCTTTAGAACGAAATCTGCCGAGAGGTCCTGTCCAGTGAGCGCTGGAAAATTGTATAAAAGAACAGGTAGCTTTGTCGC
>NZ_LJRZ01000561.1:0-381 GCF_002742485.1 Pseudomonas sp. 2822-17 | reverse complement strand
CATAGAATCTATAAATTGTTCAAATCCAGTAAAATTTATCGCTACATAATGATCAATTGGGATATCTAAAAAGTTTTCTACAGTTTTAACAGCTGTTTCAACCCCATTAGCATATGCATGATTTATCTTGTCGTATTCATTTTCCCCTGCAATTTCAACATAAGTGTCTATAGGAATAGATAATAATGTTGACTCTTCTGTTTCAATATCTATAACAGCTACCATTAATACATCTGATCTACCCGAAATACGACCGTGCTCATTATCGACTCCAGCAATTAATATGGAAATAGTATCCCCATTACGGACCATTTTTTCTACTTCAAGCTTTTCTTCCTCGTCATTTATTTTTATATTTCGATCTATTTCATAATCATATTC
>NZ_LJRZ01000560.1:0-527 GCF_002742485.1 Pseudomonas sp. 2822-17 | reverse complement strand
TTAAGTTGTTGTTTTGACCAGTTAATTGGTAGCCAATAAGGTGACAACGGTTGTATAGCCAGCCGTCTGAAATTCTTTTATTGTGCCAACCCGTCGGATTTACGAATAATGGTTCACGTTCTGTATGTGGCATCAATTTCTTGTTAAGCAATGCGTTAGCAGCATGTGCACGATTCAAATAATCAAGGTTGCTGTACTTTTGCCAAGGACCATGTTTCTTTGACTTTGTTGCTTTGCTAAATGATGGTTTATTGCCATTGACAGTGACAATATCCTTGCCGGAATAATTAAGCGTGTGTAAGCTCTTTACGCTTACTGCCTGAACAGTTGATTGAGTAGGCTTTGCATTAGTAGCAAATGTAAAAATACTTGCTGATGCTAATACGGCGGTAAGGATCCGCGTGAATTTGTGTTTATTCATCATTATTCTCCCTTAATACTTAAACAAACATCCTAGTTTTTATTATACTCTTCGTACCTTTTATTCAGGAAAGCTCCTAATGCTTAATACTTTATTTGAGGAGGGC
>NZ_LJRZ01000559.1:0-35365 GCF_002742485.1 Pseudomonas sp. 2822-17 | reverse complement strand
TTGGTCTTGCTCACACTGCGCTTCTCATTGCGAAACAACGCCCCCAGCCCCGGAATGCTCGACAGCCACGGCACTGCGTCATTGCTCTGGCTATAACCATCCTGCAGCAAGCCACCCAGCACCATGATCTGCCCGTCATCCAACAGAATGCTGGTATCAATCGCCCGCTTGTTAGTCACCGTCCCCGCGGCCACCGACGCCCGGGAATCCACGCTGCTGACTTCCTGATAGATATCCAGCTTCACCGTGCCGCCCTCGGAAATCTGCGGGCGCACGTTCAACTTGAGCCCCACTTCTTCACGCTGCACGGTCTGGAACGGGTTGTTGCTGGTGCCCCCGCCGCCGGTGACATAGCTGCCGGTGACAAACGGAATCGTCTGCCCCACAAAAATGCTCGCCGCTTCGTTGTCCAGGGTCAGCAGGTTGGGCGTGGACAGCACGTTGGTACCGCCCTTGCTCTTCAAGGCGCGGGCCAGCACCTTGAGGTCGAGCACCTTGCCGATCCCTGGAATATCCACGGTGCCGTTGACCAGGCCGATGTTCAGGCCCTTGGGCAATACATCAATGCTGGTGGGACTGGCGGGTGTGCCGTTCAAGCCGCTGCCGCCGAGGTTGACCCCACCAAACCCGCCGCTGCCTGCCAGGTTGCCGGCCTGCCATTGCACGCCGAACTCGGTAGCGTCGTCCTCACCCACTTCCACGATCAGGCTTTCGATCACCACCTGGGCGCGGCGCTGGTCGAGCATGTCGATCACTTCGCGCAGGTTGCGGTACAGCGGGTCCGGCGCGGAGATCAACAAGGTGTTGGTGGTGGCGTCGGCCTGGATGGTCACGCCGCCGGCGCTGAACGCGGTGTCCTGGTCCTTGGACGGGCTGCCGGTAGCTTGCGGGTCCTGGCCATAGCTCGATTGCACGCCGCTGCCGGTGGGCGTGCCGCTGCTGTTCTGCGCGTTGCTGGCCGGGGTGGTGGTCTGGCCGTTGCCGCCCATGGCACTGAGTTTGCCGCGCGCCTCGTCGCTGACGCCGGAATCGCTCTCGCCGGTCAATAACCCGCGCAGCGACTGGGCCAGCTTGCCCGCCTGGGCGTTGCGCAGGTACACCACGTGCATATTGCTGGGGTTACTCTGGGCGTTGTCGAGCTTGTAGATCAGGTTGCGCGCCAGCTCGGTGCGCTCGGGGCTGCCGGAGCGAATGATGATCGAGTTGGAACGCGGATCGCCGATCACATTGATCTTCTGGGTCTGGTCGGCGCCCTGGGTTTCGAGCAGTTCGGCGACCATGGCGGCGATGTCGACAGCGATGCCGTTCTGGATCTGCACCACGTCGGTGTCGATGGCGCTGGGGGTGTCGATGCCACTGATGATCTGTGCAACCCGCGCCAGGTTTTCCGCATAGTCGGTGATGACGATGCTGTTGTTGCCGGGGTAAGCGTTGATCGGGTTGTTCGGCGACACAATGGGGCGCAGCACCGGGATCAGGTTCACCGCGTTTTCGTATTGCAGGCGGAAGGTGCGGGTCTGCATGCCACTGCTGCCAGCGCTGTAGATCGGCCCGCCGAGCAACTTGGCATCGGCCTCCGGCACCACCTGGGCCACGCCGCCTACATCCACCACGCTAAAGCCCTGCATGCGCAACGCGGCCAGCAGCATGTCGTAGGCCTGATGCGCGGGGACCTGGCCTTCGCTGACCAGGGTCAGGTTGCCCTTCACACGCGGGTCCACCAGAAATTGCTGGCCGGTGGCACGGGACAGTGCGCGCACCACCGCCTGGATATCGGCGTCGACGAAGTTGAGTTGCACCGGTTGGTCGCCCAACGGGTTACGCGCCTTGACCGTCGCCGGGGCCTGGCCACGGGCGCTGTTGGTCACCCGATGCTGCACGGCGGGCTTGGGGACAAGTTCGCGCTGGCGATCCAGCACGCTATCGCCGCTGCGGCGCGTGTCGGCCAACGGCTGGCCGAGTTCGCTGTCCACCAGCAACGGCTTGGGCGCCTCCTGGCTGCTGCATGCACTGAGCGCCAGCAACAGCAGTGGCGCGGCCATACGAAAAGGGGGGACTGACCACTTCATGAAGCTTCCTTAGCGCCAAGCGCCTGATCCATGCGAACGGTCCCGGACACAGTGCCGGCCGAGGTGTCGACGGCGTCCGGGGCACGTTGCAAACGCGCCTCGGACACTTCCAGAGAAAATGAACGGGGATTGCCCAGCAACCAGCCCACCACGGCGTCGGCCGGGGCGTTGTCGAAGGTCAGGCGCCAACTGCCGGCGTCCAGCGCCTGCAACTGGTAATGGCCTTGCAGACCGGCGCTGTCCAGGGCCTGGCGCAGCGCCGCCTCATCGGCGGGCCGAGGTGCGGTGACGTCCTGCAACAGCACCTGCAAGGCGGCGGCCTGGGCGCGCAGCTTGGGGGTTTCGGCCTGCCAATAGTCGATCTTCTTCAACGCGGGCTGGACCAGCACCAGCCAGGTCAACAGGCTCGCCAGCACCAGGCCGACGCCCACCAGCATGCGTTTTTCACGCAGGGCCAGGCCGTTCCAGAACACCTGAGTCTGGCCGCGCATGCGGCGCCATTTATTCATCGCCGGCTCCCGGTTTTTCTGCGACCTGCGCAGGGGCAATGCTCCAGCCATGGTCGTCCCGCGTGGCGGCAAACCCTGCCTGCGCCAAGGCCGCCTGCCACTCGTCCTCGACGGCCGGGCTACGGCTGTCGGCCAGCAACGCCAGTTGCAAGCGTCCTTGTTCGAAGGTCAGGGTGTCGACGCTGCCCACCATGAACGGCAACTGGCTGCCCACCAGTTGCAGCAGGCTGGGAAAGCGTTGGCCGGGATCGGCGGCGGCGCCGGTCTGGCGTGCCGTCAGTTGCTGGCGGGCCTGCTGCAACGGATTGAGCACCACCGGCAACTCGGGAAACGCCTGGCGTACCTGCTGGCTCATCAACGCTTTGAGCCGCAAGCCTTCATCCGCCTGGCGGGCGGCATACAGATTGAGGCCAACCGTCCAGACCAGCGCAGCCAGCGCGACACAGGCCAGCGCCCGGCCCCACCCACCCTTGGAGCCTTCGCGCAGGCGTGCGTGCAAACCCCAGGCGGGCACGGCACCGGCCCAACGTTGCGCAGCGTCCACCAGCTGCATATCGAGGGCCTGCAACCCCAGCGGGTGCACCGCCGCTTGTTGCAGGCTGTCGCGGGTCAACAAACAGCCTTCGTCCAGCGCCGCTGCGCCCACGGGCAAGGCGTAGGGCGCCGGGTACAGGCCGCGCAGTTTGAGTTGCGCCAGCGCCAGGACCTGACCGAGCCGCTCCAGCCCGGCCTTGGGCACCCAGCCGACCTGCACGCGGCCGTCGCTTTCCCGGGGGCCGTGGGCCACGTGCATCTGCTCCACCGGGCCGAGGATCAACGCCTGGGCCGCGCAGGCCACGGCGGCCTGGGTTTTGGCGGCGGGCAATGGCGGCAATTCGAGGCTCGTCAGCAGGCTGTCGCGGGGGTGCAGAAAACAGTCCACCGCGTGGCGGCCCTTGCCCAATTGCGCCAGGTTTTCATGACCTTCGCGGACCACCGCGCCACGCTCCAGCCAGGCCCATTTCACCCGGCTGTCGACACTCAATTCAGCCAGCGGCGGCAAGGCAATGCGCAAGCGTTTCATACGCCCACCCGCGACCAGATCACCTGGGGCCGGCGACTCTCCGGACGGTGCAGCAGCGCATCAAGGGTCCCCCGCCGTTGCGCCTGCCGCGCCTGGCCCTGCAGGCGAAACCACTCGCTGGTGATGCCCACCTGCACCGTGTCCACCGCCACCTGCGGCAAGTGCAGACGGTTGACGAAATCCCCCCGGTTGATAAACCAGTGCCCGCCGTCACGTTCAGCCACCAGCGCCTGGGCCTGGGACAGGCTCAGTTGCGGCACCACGGCGCTGAGCACTTCGGCGCGGGCGGTGTTGCCGTTGACCCAGGTGACGTCGGGCAGCACGCTGATATAGGTCTGCAGGCGCTGCACGACCTCGGGGTCGAGGCCTTCGATACCACTCAAGTCATCCAGGCTGCGCAGCATCGGGTATCTGGCAGGCGTGTCGAGTTGCTCATAGGACGCGATCACGCGCTGGCTGATGCGCCGGCTCACGGCCGGGTCAACGCCGATCAGGCGGCACAGGCGTTCGAAGCTCTGCACTTGCTCGACATCCACCCGCTGGCGATTGACCAGGTTGCGCAGGTTGAACTTGCCCTGCTCGTCTTCAACCCGGCCTTCGAACGCACCGCCCTGGGCACTGGCCCACGGCTGATCCAGGCGGGTCAGCACGTCTTTCTGGCGCGCTTCCCACAGCATCTGCCGGCTGCGCTCAAGGCCGCCTTGCAACAGCCACTGGCCCTGGATGCGCATCTGCTCGGCTTCCAGGCTGCGGGTAAACACGCTCTGGCGCGTGAGCATGGCGCCGGCGATCACCGCCACCACGGCGGCGATCAGCAGCGCGCTGATAATCGCCATGCCGCGCTGCTTCACCACTGGGGGCGAATACCGTTTCATGGCGCGCCTTACAACTGCCAGGAGCCAATATCGGCATTCACACCATCGCCATCCGGCTGGCCATCGGCGCCGAGGGAGAACACATCGACTTCGCCGTTGGCGCCCGGATTGAGGTAGTGGTACGGGTGGCCCCACGGGTCATTCGGCAAACGGTCGAGGTAGGCGCGCCAGCTGGTGTTCTTGGCATCCGCCGGGCGCTCCACCAGCACTTTCAGGCCCTGGTTCATGTTCGGGTAGGTGCCGTGGTCGAGGCGGTAGAGTTTCAGCGCCTGCATCAAGCCGCCGATGTCTTGCCTGGCCGCCGTGGCCCGTGCCTGGTCCGGCCGATCGAGCACCTTGGGCACCACCATCGCCGCCAGGATCCCGAGGATGACCACCACCACCATGATCTCGATCAAGGTAAAGCCACGCTGGCCGCGAGGGCCTGGCAATGGGGACGTTAGGCGCGCGATATCCATCTCGACATTCCTTGGGTGAGTGCATTTCGTGGCGCAGTGTTGCAAGAACACATGTCAGTCGTATTGAAAATCCTCGGGAGGTTCGGTCGCCAATCGGTCAACTCGCGGCGCTAGTCTGCGGGCCTGTTTCCAGGCTTTGAGAGCGTCATGTACGGCCATCGCAACGAGCGAGGATTTACCCTGATTGAAGTGCTGGTGGCGCTGGCGATCATTGCCGTGGCCATGGCCGCCGCTGTGCGTGTGGCTGGGTTGATGACCCAGAGCAACGGGCTGTTGCGGGACAAGTCGATGGCGCTGCTGGCGGCGCAAAGTCGCCTGGCGGAAGCCCGGTTGGAGGGCAGTCTGCGCAGCGGCAAGCAGACCATCGAGTGCGACCAGGGCCGCCTGAAACTGCGCTGCGAGCAGACCGTCAGCGCCGATGGCCCGCTGTTTAAGATCACCGTCCTGGTGCTCGACGCCAGTCGCGAAGCGCCGCCCCTGGCGCGCCTTGCCACTCAGGTCATGGCCGAGTGAGGCGCGGCAATGCGGGAGCGTCCGGCAGCTTGTCGAGGTTGACGCGCAGTTTCTCGCCGCCCCGTTCAATCTCCACACCATCGCCTTCGATGGCCGTCAGCCGCACGCCGGGGCTCAGGCGCTCACCCAATAGAAAGCTGCGCGGCGGGCCGTCGTTGAGGCTGAGGATCGCCACCGCACCGCGCGCGCCGGCGAGCACGCCAGTGACCTTGACCTGCAACGCCGTCGGCGCATTGGAAAACCATTGCAGCGCCGGGTTATCACTGCGCGCCGCCAGGGCCTGCGGGGTGGCCTGGGGCGTATGGGATTCAGCGGAGGTGAGTAACAGTGGCGTCCACACTACCCCGCCGGCCAAGGCCGCCAGCAGCGCGCCGATCTGCACGCCCTGGGCGGGGGAAAATCGCAGGGAAAAAGCCATGGGTGGGACCTCCTGTTTGTCCGAGTCTCCAGCGTACAGGCCAATTCGCACGTTTTTATTTCACAACCTCGCCAGTTCAGCGGGTGCCCCGCGATGAAACAACACGGCTTCACCCTGATCGAGCTGATGGTGGTGCTGGTGATCATCGGCATTGCCAGTGCCGCCATCAGCCTGAGCATCAAGCCCGACCCGCTGCACCTGCTGCGCAAAGACGCCGAGCGCCTGAGCCAGCTGTTGCAAGTGGCCCAGGCCGAAGCCCGCGCCGACGGCCGCCCGATTACCTGGCGCGCCGATGCCAAGGGGTTTCGCTTCAATCGTCGCAGTGAGGACGGAATGGGCATGGAGGCGTTCAAGGGCGATGCCCAATTGCGCCCACGTCTATGGGAGAGCCCGTCGATGCAGATCAACATCGAACCCAGGCAGACCCTGGTACTCGATGCCGAGTGGATCAACCCACCCGTGCGCGTGGTGCTGTCCGACGGGCAACACAGCCTCAGCCTGCAACGGGATGCCGCCGGTTTGATGCGTGTGGTGAGCCTGCCATGAAGCGCGCTGAACAAGGTTTTACGCTGATCGAAGTGATGGTCGCGATCATGCTCATGGCGGTAGTCAGCCTGATCGCCTGGCGCGGGTTGGACAGCGTGACCCGTGCCGATCATCACCTGCAGGCGAGCACGGAACAGACTGAGGCCATGTTGCGCGTACTGAACCAGCTGCAACGGGACATCAGCCTCAGGGCCAGTGTGGAACTGACTGTGCCGAAAGACGGCGCCGATGGGTTGGCTGGCGTTTCCGTTCGCAGCTCCGACAGCAAAGGGTTTCAGTTGGACGTGATCCGCAGTGCCCCCGTGGCAGGCGATGGCTTGCAGCGGGTGCGCTGGTGGCTCAAGGGCGACAGCCTGTATCGCGCCGCCGCGCCGGCGCGGGATCGGTTTCCGTTACCGGCGGCCAAGGATGGGGTCGTGGTGTTGACCGGGGTCAGCGATTTGCAGGTGCGGGTGTGGGAGGCGGACAAAGGCTGGCGCCAGTTGAGTGGGAATCGGCGGGCGGATCCGCTGGGGTTGGAGATTCGGTTGGTCAGGCAGACGGCGCAGGGGGTGGAGCGGTATCGGCAGGTGCTGGGGCCTTTGCGGGTGGGGGGCGACTGAGATCAAAAGCCAGAGCCGATGCTGGCTGACATCGGTCTGATATGGAGATCCAAATGTGGGAGGGGCGGTGCGACGATTCGCCTTGTCCCGATGAGCATGGGTATCTACACAACTCTGTGGTGAGCGGGCTTGCACCCGCGCTGGGCTGCGCAGCAGCCCTAAAAGGTCACCGCAGCGTGCCAGAATCAATCGAGGTGAAAGTTTGGGGCCGCTTCGCAGCCCAGCGCGGGACAAGCCCGCTCACCACAACAGCCTATTTGCCATAGATTCACCATCCATTGAAAGATGTGTAGATACGCATGCCTCGATGAGGGAGTGTCAGTTGATGCAACTTTGACTGACCCACTGCTATCGTCGCACCGCCCCTCCCACATTTGGGCTGGGTTCAACTGAAGAGACCTGGCCTAACTCAACAAAACAACGCCCCCAGGCAACTCCGTACACTTGGCCCCATACGCATCCCGAATCAACAGCGCCACGCCCGCCAACTGCTGCAGACTGAAGCGCGCCTGCACCCGGCGCCGTCCCAGCTCCTTGTTAAGCAGCACCAGCATCCCCGGCCGATAGCGGTTGATTTCATCCACCACCGTCGCCAGCGTCGCGTTATCGAATACCAACACCTGCTCACGCCAGGCCACCACCGCCTGCGTGTCCACCGTCGTCACGGCACTGACCCCGGCAGCGTCATAGCTTATTTGCCGACCACTGCCCAAACTCAGACTGTTGCCGCCAACGTCCACCGACAGCGATCCTTCGATGCAGGTGACGCACACCCGGCGATCGGTATGCCGCACATTGAACCGCGCCTGCGCCGCACTCACCCAGCCTTCCCCGGCCTGGACCTTGAGCGGTTGCGCAATATGGGCGACGACCTCGACCTCGCCTTCGAGCAGTTCAATCCCCTGCCCCACCCGGCTGATGCGTGTCTGCGTGTTGAGTTCCAGGCTCACGCCGTCGCTCAACAACACTTGGCGCTGCTCGCCGACCTCGGTGCGATAGTCCGCCGTGAGCCCGGAAAAACCGCCTGGCACACCGACGCGCACCATCACCACCGCCGCCGACGCGGCAATCGCAGCACCGAGGAATGCGCGACGCCCGAACTGACGCGGCGCAGACGTTTGCTCCAGCGCCGGTGCCAATTGCTGCCACAACTCTTTGGCCTGTTCAAACGCCTGGGCATGCTCAGTGCTCTGGTCGCACCAGGCTTTGAGGGCCTTGGCATCGGCCACGGTGGCGCGGCCCGAGGTCAGCAGGAGCAGCCAGTCGCGAGCTTCATCGTGCAAGGGGCTGGCGGCGGACGGCCGGGCGAGGGAGAGGCTAAAAATGTTCAAGCGCGCACATACTCACGGTTTTATCAGGGACTCAACACTAAGACGGTTTTCCGGCGCCGGGACCGAACCGCTGGATCACTTTTCTTTCCAGACGCTTGGCGCAATGCCCCAGGGCGGCCTTGATTTCTTTCTCCACCATGCGCGTGGAGATGCCGAAGCGCTGGGAGATTTCCAGGTGCGGCGCTTCTTCCAGGCGGGCGGCGATCAGGATCTTGCGGCGACGCGCGGGCAGCTCATACAGGGCTTTGACCAGGGACTGGATTTCTCGCTGGCCGCCCACCACCCGCGACGGGTCCTGGGCTTCGTCGGCGCTTTGCAGCAATTCTTCCACCTCGCTGCCGGTGAGCAAGCGGGCGTCGGCCTGGCGGCGGTCGGCGGCGATGTTCAGGGCCATGCGGTACAGGTAGGCATTGGGTTGCGCCAGGTTCGGCGGCACTTCCATGCGGTCGACCCGCAGGTAGGTTTCGTGCAGGACGTCGTTGGCCAGGTCTTCCGAGCCCAAGCGCTTGCGCAAGCGCACCTTGAAGTCTTCGTAGGATGCCAGGAACAAGCTGACCATCGTACTGTGCCCGGTATTTTTCATCCGCCCGAGGCTCCTTTTACGGCTGTGCATTCCATGCGTGTTCCTGTGGTGTCGGGCATCAAGAGCAAAGTCAGTGGTTGGCGCAGTGAACTCGGCGCCGGGCGTTCCACCCGCGCAGCGCCGAGGCCGCGAACCAGTGCTTCATCGCGTTGTTCATCGCCGGTGGAGCTGACCAGCCGGCTGTGTTCGATCCTGCCATCGCGGTTGACCCACACCTGCACCAGCGCCCGAAAACTGCCGGGGCGGGTCAAGGGCGAACGGCACAGGCTGGTCTCGATGGCCTGCTGCAAGGCCGTCGCGTAGCTGTTATTGATCCGCGCAGCGCTGCGGGCCGCCGCACCACGAGCCGGGGGCGGTTGGCTGACCTCGGGCAACTGCAAGGTAAACGCATCGCTGCGTGCATAACGTGCCATCAGGCCGCTCCCCGTCAGCAACATCGCCAGAGCCTCCTGCGCCGTGAAACGACCGCGCACTCCAAAGGAGCGACGGCCCCGCGTCAATTCGCGGTCCACCAGCACCGCCATCCCGGTGGCGCGGCTGTAGGCTTGCAAGGCATGTTCAAGGTCTTGCGCGGGCAGGTTCAGTAACAACGGCGGCGACTGTGCCCGCGCAGCGCTGCCGCCGGCCAGCAGCAACAGCAAGACCAGGGCGCATACGGCGCGCCTCCAGGCCCCCTGTTCACCCCCTGCGTTGCATCGCTGCACGGCCGACGCGCCCTAGAAAACCGTCATCCTGAGGCCCGTTTATGAACCTGATGTTACGGTGATAGCAAAAAAAACATCACGGTGACGAGAAGCCGGCTGCACTAGACTCCAAAGCCTTACCGGCCCACTCCCTCGGGCCTGCCAGGAGGCCATGATGAAGCTGCTCCCGACGCTCGCCAGCCTGTTGCTGTGCGCCGCCCTGCCCTTGCTCGCCCACGCCGACAACGCGCCCGGCGGTTGCACCGAAGTCACGGTGGATGGCTACAAGGCGCCCGACTATGGCTGCCTGGGCCAACAGATGGGCAATGACACGAATGCAGCCAAGGCCGCGAAAAAAAACCGTGAGGCGCAAAACCTGTCCGTGGAAAAACGCCCGCCTAACGCCGTGGGCTTATCCACCCCGGCGGCAACCAGCGTGCGCATGGGCAATACCTTTGGTACATCGGTCAAGCCGCAACGGCCGTGAGCCTGGGGGGCAAGCCCCCTCCCACAAGGGTTATTCGGTAGATTGGAGAGCGAGGCTCAGGCCGCGTGGCTTTCCTTCTTCAAACTCTCCATATCGATCACGAACCGGTACTTCACATCGCCCTTGAGCATCCGCTCATACGCCTCGTTGATACCCTGGATATCGATCATCTCCACATCCGAGACAATCCCGTGTTTGGCGCAGAAGTCCAGCATGTCCTGGGTTTCCTGGATGCCGCCGATCAACGAGCCGGCCAGGCTGCGGCGCTTGAAGATCAGGCCGAATACCGCTGGCGACGGGTGCGGGCTGTCCGGGGCGCCGACCAACGTCATGGTGCCGTCGCGCTTGAGCAGGTTGAGAAACACGTCGAGGTTGTGCGGTGCGGCGACGGTGTTGAGGATGAAATCCATGCTGTTGGCGACCTTGGCCATTTCATCCGGGTTCTTCGACACCACCACCTGGTCCGCGCCCAGGCGCAGGCCGTCTTCGCGTTTGTTGGGGGAAGTGGTGAACAGCGTGACGTGCGCGCCCATGGCATGGGCGATCTTCACCGCCATGTGGCCCAGGCCACCGAGGCCGACCACGCCGACCTTCTTGCCGGGGCCGACCTTCCAGTGATGCAGCGGCGAATAGGTGGTGATGCCCGCGCACAGCAACGGCGCCACCGCAGCCAGGTTGGAATCGTCGTGGGAGATGCGCAGCACGAACTTTTCCTTGACCACGATGCTGTCGGAGTAACCGCCGAAGGTGTTTTCACCGCCGAATACCGGGCCGTTGTAGGTGCCGGTAAAGCCGTTCTCGCAGTACTGCTCCTCGCCTTCGGCACAGGATGGACAGTGCTGGCAGCTGTCGACCATGCAGCCGACACCGGCCAGGTCGCCCACCTTGAATTTTTTCACGTTGGCACCCACCGCTGTTACGCGGCCGACGATTTCATGGCCGGGTACCGAGGGGTACAGGGTGTTGTTCCACTCGTTGCGCGCGGTGTGCAGGTCGGAGTGGCACACGCCGCAATAGAGGATATCGATCTGTACATCGTCCGCCCCTGGCGCACGGCGCTCGAAGGTGAAGGGCTTGAGCGAATCCTTGGAGTCCCGGGCGGCGTAGCTGTAGGTCTTGGCCATTTCGTTCACCTGCGTGATCAGACTGTGGAGGTCAGTGGACCAGCATAGACGCTGAACCGTTCAACCGAGCACACCCGTACAAGCCCTTCGTCAGGTTTACGGCAATAGTGCGCCAGCGTCTTCTCGCCCCCCTCAACCAGGAGTTTTCCATGAGCACATTCGTTGCCAAAGACGGTACCCAGATCTATTTCAAGGACTGGGGCAGCGGTAAACCCGTGCTGTTCAGCCACGGCTGGCCGCTGGATGCCGACATGTGGGAATACCAGATGGAATACCTCAGCAGCCGTGGCTACCGCACCATCGCGTTCGACCGCCGTGGCTTTGGCCGCTCGGACCAGCCGTGGACCGGCAACGACTACAACACCTTCGCCGACGATATCGCGCAACTGATCGAACACCTGGACCTCAAGGACGTGACCCTGGTGGGCTTCTCCATGGGCGGCGGCGACGTGGCGCGCTACATCGCCTGTCACGGCAGCGCGCGGGTTGCCGGGCTGGTGCTGTTGGGTGCAGTCACGCCGATCTTCGGCCAGCAGCCGGATTACGCGCAGGGTGTACCGCTGGACGTGTTCACCGGCATCAAGGCCGGCCTGCTCAAGGACCGTGCGCAGTTCATCGCGGACTTCAACACGCCGTTCTTCGGTCTCAACAAGGGGCAGACGGTCTCCGAAGGCATCCTGAGGCAGACCCTGCAAATCGCCATGCTGGCGTCCCTCAAGTCGACCGTGGATTGCGTCACCGCTTTCTCCGAAACCGACTTCCGTCCGGACATGGCCAAGATCGACGTGCCGACCCTGGTGATCCACGGTGATGGTGACCAGATCGTGCCGTTCGAAACCACCGGTAAAGTGGCCGCCGAGATGATCAAGGGCGCCGAGTTGAAGGTCTACAAGGACGCGCCCCACGGGTTTGCCGTGACCCACGCCCAGGCATTGAACGAAGACTTGCTGGCGTTCCTCAATCGCTGAAACCGCTCTCCTTATTCGGCCGGGTTTACCCGGCCTTTTTTTATTCAGGCAAAACGCTGGCCGAGCACAAAGCGCCCCGGCCCGGCAATCAGCACGCTGGTGAAGATGATCAACAGCAGCCAGCCGAACTGCCCTTCAAACACCGTCCACTGCGGATGCACCACCACCATGGCGATCAACAGCACCGCCAGGATCGGCAGGCACGCCAGGCGCACCCACACGCCGGCAACGATCAGCACCGGGCACAGCACTTCGGCAAAGATCGCCAGCAGCAGCGTGACGTGGGCGCCGAGGTGAAACGGGTCTTCGATCAGTTGCAGTTGTTCGTTGTAGTTGAGCACCTTGGGCACACCATGCACCCATAGCAGGAACAGCGCCCCGCTCGCCCGTAGAAACAACAGCCCCAGATCCTGATGTCTTGATTCGCTCATAGGTGCTCCCTGTTGGTTGAACGGTGGATTGTGTCCACTGAGCAGCGCGCAAGATTGCAAGCCTGTGCTGTTGTTCATGATCGCCGCCGGGGCGATAGTGGTCGCCCTGGCACTGGAACTGGGCATGCTTTGGCTGAACCGCCGGCCGCCCGATGCGGTCCCACTCCATACGCTCATCGCTGCAGGTAATTTCAAATGACACTCCCTAACGACATGACCCTGATCGAAATCACCAGCCCCGGTGGCCCGGAGGTGCTGCAACCGCGCCAGGCGCCAACACCTGTGGCCGGTCCCGGCGAGATCCTGATCCGCGTGCACGCCGCCGGGGTCAATCGCCCCGACGCCCTGCAACGCGCAGGCAAGTACCCGATGAAACCCGGCATGAGCCCGATTCCAGGTCTGGAAGTGGCCGGTGAAGTGGTGGCGCTGGGCGACGGCGTGACCGAGTTCGGCCTCGGCGACAAGGTATGCGCCCTGACCAATGGCGGCGGTTACGCACAGTTTTGCACGGTGCCCACCGGCCAGGCCTTACCGATCCCCGAAGGCATGGACTGGATTCAAGCCGCCGCCGTGCCGGAGACCTTCTTCACAGTGTGGGCCAACCTGTTCGGCCTCGGCGATGCGCATACCGGCCAACGGGTGCTGATCCATGGCGGCACCAGCGGCATCGGCACCACCGCACTGATGCTGTGCCGAGAGTTCGGCATCCAGGCCTTCGCCACCGCCGGCAGCGCCGACAAGTGCGCGGCTATCGCGAAGCTGGGCGCCAAGCCGATCAATTACCGCGAGCAGGCATTTGCCGAGGTCATCGACCAACAGACCGACGGCCAGGGCGTGGACGTGATCCTCGACATCATGGGTGGCTCGTACCTCAACAACAACCTCAAGGCCCTGGCCATGGACGGGCACCTGGTGATGCTCGGCTTTCTCGGCGGCGCCAAGGCCAATGACGTCGACCTGCTGACCATCCTCGGCAAACGCGCGGTGATCACCGGCTCGCTGCTGCGCGCACGCACCAAGGAAGAAAAAGCCGCGATTGCCGAACAGCTGCGCGAGTACATCTGGCCGGTGCTGGAGGCCGGGCGCTGCTTGCCGATCATCGACCAGGTGTTTGACTACACCGACGCCGCCAAGGCCCATGCACGGATGGAAGGTGGGGATCATATTGGGAAGATTGTGTTGCGGGTCGCGTAACCAGCAGGCACTAGACATCAAATGTGGGAGGGGGCAAGCCCCTCCCACATTGATTGCATGACTACCCGAGGTACGTGGGATAGTCGATATACCCCTCCTCACCGCCACCATACATCCCTGCCTCGCGCAGCGGATTCAATGGCCAGCCATTAAAAATCCGCTGCGGCAGGTCCGGGTTGGCAATGAACGGCCGCCCGAATGCGATCAAATCCGCCAGCCCGGCTTCGACCAGTTTCGCGCCGCGTTCAGCGGTGTAGCGACCGGCATAGATGATGCGACCGCTGAAGGTGCTGCGCACGGCTTCACGGAAGCTGTCAGGCAGGATCGGCGCGTTGTCCCAGTCGGCCTCGGCGATGGAGACATAGGCAATGCCCGACGCCTCCAACACCTTGATCGCTTCGATATAGGTGTGGTGCGGATCTTCTTCCACCAGGCCGATGTACACACGGTCTTCGTCAGTGCCGCTGAACAACGGCGAGAACCGCACGCCAAGGCGTTCCGGGCCGACGACGGCGCTGACCGCTTCGACAATCTCACGCAGAAAACGCAGGCGGTTTTCCAGCGAGCCGCCGTATTCATCATCGCGGGTGTTGGAATGGGCCGAGATGAACTGATTGACCAGGTAACCATTGGCCGAATGGATTTCCACCCCGTCGAACCCGGCATCCACGGCGTTGCGCGCCGCCTGGGCGTAATGCCCCACCAGTTGCTTGACCTCAGCGGTGCTCAACGCGCGCGGCACCGGGGGTTGCACCAGTTCGCCGGCGCCAGGGCCGGTGGCGATGAAGGCTTTGGCTTGCAAGGCCGCCAGCGCAGAAGGCGCCACCGGTGCTGCACCGCCTGGCTGCAAGGCGTTATGGGAGACGCGCCCCACATGCCACAGTTGGGCGAAGATCACCCCGCCGTCGGCATGCACCGCGTCGGTGACTTTGCGCCAGCCGTCGATCTGCGCCGGGGTGTAGATGCCCGGTGTCCACGCATAACCCTGGCCACGGGGTTCGATCTGCGTGCCTTCGCTGACCATGAACCCGGCGCTGGCACGCTGGCGGTAATACTCGGCCATCAGGTCGGTGGCGATATCGCCGGGCTGGGCGCTGCGCTGGCGGGTCAGCGGGGGCAGCACGACGCGATTGGTCAGCGTGTGATGGCCCAGTTTTACCGGGGTACTTAAAACGGTGTCAGTCATGGTTTTTTCCAAATTCGGGGCGCACGAAAGCATTGGCGACTCTATTGAGTCGCCAACGAATCGAGTGGTTGATTAAGTTAAGCGGTGAGTTTCAGCAGGGCCTTGGCCACATCGCTGGAGCTGCCGGGGTTCTGCCCGGTGACCAGCAGGCCATCGACGAGCACGAAGGATGCCCAGTCGGCGCCCTTCTCGTACTTGCCGCCCAGCTTCTTGAATTCATCTTCAATCAGGAACGGCACCACGCTGGTCAGGCCTACGGCTTTTTCTTCAGAGTTGGAGAAGCCAGTCACGCGACGACCCTTGATCAACGGCTCACCATTGACCGCCTTGACGTGACGCAGCGCGCCCGGCGCGTGGCAGACAAAACCGATGGGCTTGCCGGCACGCTCAAACGCTTCGATCAGTGCGATGGACACCGGCGACTCCGCCAGGTCCCACAACGGGCCGTGACCGCCTGGGTAGAACACCGTGTCAAAGGCATCCACGTTGACTGTGTCCAGCTTGACGGTGTTGGCCAATGCCTGCTGCGCGACCGGGTCGGCGGCGAAGCGGCGGGTCTGCTCGGTTTGCGCATCCGGCTTGTCGCTGACCGGGTCCAACGGCGGCTGGCCACCGGCTGGGGAGGCCAGCACCACGTCGGCGCCGGCGTCCTTGAATGCGTAATACGGCGCGGCAAACTCTTCGAGCCAGAAGCCGGTCTTGCGCCCGGTATCGCCAAGCTGGTCGTGAGAGGTCAGTACCATTAATACTTTTTTCATTTTCCAGTGCCTCGATCAGTGAATATCAGTGTGTTCAGGGCGACCCAACAGCTGTCGGGTCAGCAACAACGCCTCATCAAACGGCGCGGATGTCAGGGTGATCTTGCTCATGACGCTGCTCCCCAGCCACAGCGCGTACAGCTGCTGGGCCAAGTCCTGCGGGCGGTGCTGAAGCCGCAATGAGCCGTCTTCAATGCCGCGCTGCAGCGCCACGGCGAGTAATGCAATGGTGCGCGAAGTGCCGCGTTGCAGGGCCAGACGCATCGGCTCTGAAAGGTCAGACACCTCGGCACCCAGTTTGACGGCAAGGCATTTGCCCGCCTCGGTGCAGCCGGTCTGATTGTCGATCCAGGCGTCCCAATAGCGCATCAACTTGGCGTGCTGGGTTAAACCGGGTTGGTCGAACAGTTGCTGCATGCCGTGTACGTAGTGGTCGAAGTAGGTGTCGAGCAACACCACACCGAAGCCGTCCTTGGAGGTGAAGTAGTGATAGAACGACCCCTTGGGCACGTCGGCGGCTTGAAGGATTTCATTCAGTCCCACCGCAGAAAATCCCTTGCGGCCGACAATCACTTGCGCCGTGTCCAGAATGGTCTGTCGTGCATTTTTGGTTTCGCTGTTCATGCTTGATCCCGTCCGATTAGACCAGTCGTCTAGTTCGTTGAGGGAATGTTAGGGGCCACGCCGCACCCTCACAATGTCAGATACGCAAGGATTCCGGACATGAGCCGACGCGGGTTGCCGTTTGCCCGGCACGCGCCGACAATCCACCCTCCCGCGCCCCTTGGAGAATGACGATGCACAGCGTTGCGCTGATGGTTTACCCGAACTTTCAATCCCTGAGCCTCAGCCTGGGCTCGGTGTTCGAGTGCGCGAACCTGCTGCGCGGGGAGCCGGCCTATGAGTTTCACCTGGTCTCTGAAAGCGGCGGCGCGGTGATGACCTCCCAGGGTTTTTCGGTGAACACCTCGCCGATTCGGCCCGAGGGCTATGACACGCTGATCGTCAGCGGTTATTTGGAGTTCCGCCTGCCGGAGGCCAACCTGCTGGACTTGGTCAAGGCAGCCTCGGCGCAATCACGCCGCGTGGCCTCGTTGTGCATGGGCATCTTTGTGCTGGCCGACGCCGGATTGCTGGAAGGCAAGCGCACCACCACCCACTGGATTCACGCCCCGGCGTTTCGCAAGCGCTACCCGGCTATCCAACTGGAAGAAGACAAACTGTTTGTGGTGGACGGCCAGGTATGGACCGGCGCCGGCATGAGCGCCGGTGTGGACATGGCGCTGGCGATGGTGGAGAACGATTTGGGCAGCGACCTTGCCCGGCGCATTGCACGCAAACTGGTGATCGCCCAGCGCCGGGGCAGCGAGCAGTCGCAATTGTCGGCCCTGCTGGAGCTGGACCCCAAGTCCGACCGCGTGCAACTGGCCCTGGCCTACGCCCGCGAGAACCTCACCCATGACCTGTCCGTCGAAGCCCTGGCCGACGTCGCCCGTTTGAGCCCGCGCCAGTTCAGCCGGGTGTTCCGCGAAGAAACCGGGCAAACCCCGGCCAAGGCCATCGAAGCCCTGCGCGTGGAAGCTGCGCGGGCAATGATGGAAACCAGCCGTCACCCGGTGGAAGTGGTGGCCCGCGAAACCGGCTTCGGTGATCGCGAGCGCATGCGCCAGGCGTTTCTACGGGCATTCGGGCAGCCACCCCAAGCGATGCAGCAGGCGTTTAATGCAGCGCCGCTCGCGTGATCAAGTAGCTCACCAACTGCGGCTCGTCGTCCAGTTCGAGGGTCTGCACCGGGCGCGGCAGGTTGTCCAGCACCGTGCGCCAGAACGCCTGGGACACTTCATCCTGGTCATAAAAGCGCACCAGCCAATTGGCCTCGCCGCTGCACAGCACCTGGGTGGCAATGGCGCGGCCGATGCCTTTGCGGCGGTAGCGCTTGAGGATGAACAGGTCGGCCAGTTCCAGGGCGTCGATGCCTGATACCTCACTGTCCTCGATCAACAGGAACCCGGCGATATAGCCATCGACCAGCAGCAGGTTGGCGCTCCAGCGCGGGTCTTGCCAGTAGCGGTTCAGGTGCTCGTCATGGATGTAGAAGCGGCCGTCGGCCTCGACATCTTCCTGCTCCCAATCCGACGACTCATAGGCGTAATACTGGTAGAGGTTGCGGATCAACTCGGCTTCTTCGGGGCCGGTCTGGATCAGTTCCACGGTGGTTTCGGGCATGGGGCTCTCGGTCAAAAAACGCAGGGCGCCATTGTTCACAAAACCTCGGAACAGTCCAATAGCGTCGCGAACCTTTCTAATTGCTGAACCGATTGCAAATAGCCGTCGGCCCTGCCGAAGCGCTGAAACATTTCGAATAAACTTCGCAGATATCTCCCTTTTCTCAAGGACACGTATTTTGACGAACGTCTGTTCCGCCGGCCTGGATGTGGGCTTTGCGTCCCTGGATTACCTGCAGATCTTCATCCTCGGTGTCATCCAGGGCATTACCGAATTGTTGCCGGTGTCGTCCACCGCTCACATGCGCGTGGTGCCCGCCCTGCTCGGCTGGCAGGATCCCGGTTCGGCGTTTTCGGCGGCCATGCAGTTGGCGGCACTGGCGGCGGTGGTCAGTTATTTCTGGCGCGATGTGCAGCAGGTGACGACAGGCAGCATTGGTGCCGTGCGCCGTGGCGACTACAACGACCGGTGGTTCAAGCTCGCGGTAGCGATTGTACTGGCGACGATTCCGATCTGTATCGCTGGCCTGGCACTGTCGTCGACCCTCAACAGCTGCAACTCGCCCATGCGTGGTTTGATGGTGATTGGTATTTCCTGCCTGGTGATGGCGGTGTTGCTCGCGGCAGCCGAGCTGCGTGCACGGCACACCCGCGACGTGAGCCAGATGCGCCTGCGCGATGCGCTGATCGTGGGTGTGGCGCAGATTGGCGCGTTGATTCCAGGGGTGTCGCGTTCGGGTTCGACGCTTACCGCCGCGTTGTTCCTCAACTTCAAGCGTGAAGAAGCCGCACGGTTTTCTTTCCTGCTGGGCCTGCCCGCTATCGCCCTCGCCGGCTTGAAAGAACTGTGGGTGTTGCTGCACGCCGATCTGCCAGCCCATGCCTGGCCGCACCTGTTGTTTGGCCTGGTGGTGGCCAGCGTCTCGGCGTTTTTTGCGATCTGGGGCCTGATGAAGTTTCTGGAGCGGTTCTCCACCTGGCCGTTCGTGATCTACCGGGCGTTGTTGGGGGTGTTCCTGATTGTGGCGGTGAGCACCGGGATGTTGGCCGGGTAAGGTAGCGTGCTCTTTTGGGGTGAGCGGGCCTCTGTGGTGGCATGGCTTCTGTAGTGGCCTGGCTTCTGTGGTGAGCGGGCTTGCCCCGCGCTGGGCTGCGAAGCGGCCCCAAAACCTGACACTGGGATTTACCTGAAAAAACGCGGCGTTCTTAATGGGGCTGCTTCGCAGCCCAGCGCGGGGCAAGCCCGCTCACCACAGAAGCCTGCTCACCATAGAGGCCCGCTCACCACAAAAGCATGCTCACCACAAAAGCCAGGTCACCATACAGAATATGCCCACTCTCGTAAGGCCGCCTTCAGACCAGGGTTTGGCAGTCGCTCCAAACCTGGCGAATCAACCCCTGCATCTTCAACGCCTCAGCCCAGCGATCGCTGATTTCACGCCCATCGGCACCGGTGATCGCATACGGCGGCGGGCCCAGTTCGCAGGTGAACGACAGGCTCTGCCCTGTGTCGGGGCGCGCCAACCAGTCTTCGATGCCGTAGCGCCACCAGCCAATAAACCGCTCGACCCAGGCCTGATGCTGGGGGAACGCCATTGAGACCTGCACCTGCTCGCTGCTGGCCACGCGGCCATGAAACCCCCAGCTGTGGCGCAGGATCGTGCGGATCTGTTCGTCGTCTTCCACCGCGCCCGGCTCGGGCAACTCGCGCCCCACCACGTAGTGGGACAGGTCGGCCAGCAACTTCAAGTCGGGCATTTGCGCCAGCAGGTCGAGGGTGAACAGCAGGTCGTTGGTCAGGCGATACCGGTGGGTTTCCAGCAGCACCGGAAAATCCACCTGCTCGGCCAGGCGCTGCCAACCTTCGACCAGCCGCGCCGCGTCGGCCTGGGTGCGCGGGCGCACGTCGGCTTGCAGGGTGAGGTGGTGGCAGCCGTAGCGGCTGATTACATCCAGCGCGGCGGCGAGGTCATCCACCGATTGCGGAAACAGCTGGCCTTCGATCTGCAAGCCCCGCGCCGTCGCGGCGGCGTGCAGGCGTGTCACATCAGCGGGTTTCCAGTAATGGTCGGTGATGCCGTCGAAGCCGGCTGCGGCGATTCGATCCAGCTGCGCTTCGAGCGGGCCGGGCTCGGTCTGCATGGCCCACAGGGATTGGAATACCAGGAATTGGCGCATATCAGCTCCGCAGCAAGTGTTTGAGGGACAGCTCGGGGTCTGCCAGGCTGGACGGGTTGAGCACCGCGCGCGCCGTGATCAGGCGTTCGCACAGCTTGATGTCCTTGGCCACGCGGTTGCCGGGCGCCCAGCCGCAGGCGCCTTGCAAATGCCCGTCGGCATTGAGGTAGAACAGCAGCAGGCCGCCGGCCGGCAAGGCACGACTGATCAGGTGCGGGGTCATCGCGCCCACTGTCTGTAAGCCCCAGTCGTATTGATCAGACCAGAAACCGGGAATCGCTTCGAAAGGCACTTCACGCCCCAGCATATTCAGCGCCACATGCCGACCCTGGGCCTCGGCGTTGCGCCAGGTTTCCTGGCGTTGGTACAGGCCATCGAGGCGAAACTCACAGACATCGCCGGCCGCATAGATGTCCGGTGCGCTGGTGCGCAGGTGTGCATCGACGCGGATGCCCTGCCCTACCTCCAGCCCCGCATTGGCGGCCAGTTCCAGATTGGGTTGCATGCCGATGCCGACCACCACCAGATCGCAGGGCAGCAACTGCCCGTCGACCAGTTGCACGGCGTCGTCATGGATGGATTCCAGTGCCACGTTCAAGCGCACGTCCACGCCTTGCTGGCGGTGCAGATCCAGCAGCGCCTGGCTGATTACCGGCGGCAGCCCCCGCCCCGCCAGGCGCGGCCCGGCTTCCAGCACCGTGACCTCACACCCCAGACCCCGGGCAGTGGCGGCCACTTCCAGGCCGATGAACCCGCCGCCGACAATCACCAGCCGTGTACCCGGACGCAAGGCACTGCGCAGGGCCAGGGCCTCGTCGTGGGTGCGCAGGTAAAGCACATTGGCCTGCGCCTGGGGCAAACGTCGCGCTCGCCCGCCGGTGGCCAGCAGCAAACCGGCATAGGCCAGCCACTGGCCGTCGGCGAGTTGCAGGCGATGGTGCTGCGGCTCCAACTGCGTCACCGGGTTGGCGGCGATATGCTCGATGCCCAGTTCGGCCAGGCGCGAGCTGTCGCACAGGCTGCACGCCGCCAGGTCCGCCGTGCCCTGCAAGAGGCCTTTGGACAGCGGCGGTCGCTCGTAGGGCAGGTGCGGCTCATCGCCGATCAGGACCAGGCGCCCGGTATAACCTTCTTCGCGCAGGGTCAGCGCCGCACGGCCACCGGCATGGCCGGCGCCGACGATGATCAGGGGTGCGTTCATCATCACACCGTGACAGCGAGCAGTACCCGCCCCGCTTCGACCCGCACCGGGTAGGTCTTGAGGTTGACGCACACCGGCGCGCCCATGGCCTTGCCGGTGCGGTAATCAAACCGCCCGTTGTGCTTGGGGCACTCGATGACGTGGTCCATCACCAGGCCATCGGCGAGGTGGATTTTCTCGTGGGTGCACAGGCCGGCGGTGGCGAAAAACTCATTATCGGCCGAGCGATACACCGCATAGGTGTGGGGCCCGTGGTCGAAGCGCAGCACGTCTTCTTCGTCTATCTCGCCCACGGCGCAGACGTCGATCCATTGATCGTTCATGGCGGTTTCTCTTGTTATAGATGGGGTTCAGCTGACTGCGGCTTCGGCACTCATCGGGGCATTGGCAGCCGGCTCCACGCTCGGGCGAATCGGCCGCTGGATGAAATACGTCGGATCGCTGCGCTGCTTCCAGACGGTCGGCAGGATTTCCCGGTAGGCCTCGAAAATATTCGCATACGGCGGCGGGCAGTCGTTGCGGATCTCTTCGTGCAACTGCGCGAGGGCGTGGTACGGCACCATCGGGTACATGTGGTGTTCGAGGTGGTAGTTCATGTCCATGTAGATAAAGCGCAGCACGCGGTTCATGTAGATGGTGCGGCAGTTGCTGCGGTGGTCGAGCACGTCTTCGGCCAGGCCCACATGCTGGGTAAGGCCGAACAGGTAGCCGAGCCAGGCGCCGTAGATGCTCGGCAACCCCACCAGCATCAGCGGCAACCAGCTGTGCAGGTACAGCGCAGTGCCGATGACCAGCGCATAAATGCCAACCCAGATCCGCGCAGCGCGGAACACCTTGGGCCACTCGGATTCGGGGATAAAGTCCGCTTCCTGGGCACTCATCTGGCCCACCGCATGACGCGCCACGCCGCTGAAGGTTTTCCACGCCAAAGGCAGGTTGAACAGGCTCAGGAACATCATCAAGAAGCTCGGCGGACGCGGTTCGACGATTTCCGGGTCGCGGCCAACCACGATGGTATCGGTGTGGTGCCGGGCATGGCTCCAGCGCCAGACATGGGGCTCGAAGATGCACATGAAGCTGGCGACCTGGTACAGCACGTTGTTCATCCAACGGGTCTTGAACGCGGTGCCGTGGCCGGTTTCGTGCCAGCGCGGGTTGGACGCCGTGCCGTAGAGCACGCCATAGGCGAGGAAGAACGGCACGCAGGCCCAGGAGCCCCAGAAACAGTAGCCGCCGAAACCGGTGGCGAACAGCGCGCTCACCCAGATGGCGGTGTCGCGCAAGGCCGGGCCGTCGCGGCGCTGCATCAGTTCTTTCATGCGTTTACGGGAAATCGGCGATTGGTACCAACTGGCCGAGACCAGGCCTTTTTCCGCCGCGCGGGCGGCTTCCGGGCCGGTCAGGCTGTAGTCGCGCCGGGCGGTGTGAGCGGTGTGTTCAGGCATTGTTATTGTTCTCCGCAAGCGGGTGGTTTCTGGTGCTTTGCGAAACCAACGATAGAGTGCGGCTAAATCACCCTCAAGGCCTTGAATCCATTCCCTATCAAGCTATCATCCAGGCCCAGCGGGGCTTGATAGTTTTCTATCAAGACGTTCAAGAGGGCTGTCATGAACAACAATAAACGCCCAACCATTGCCACCGTCGCCGCCCATGCGGGCCTGAGTGTGGCCACTGTTGATCGGGTGCTGAATGCGCGTGCTCCGGTGAATCCGGAAACGGCCGAGCAAGTATTCCAGGCCGCCGAAGCCGTGGGCTATTTTGCGGCACGGCTGATTGGCCAGCGCATCCGCGAACGCCGGCCCACCTATCGCTTCGGCATTCTGCTGCTGGGCACCGCCCAGGCGTTCTATGCGCACCTGGCGCAGTCGATCAGCGACGCCGCGCAGCATCACGCCACGGCCAACCTGACCTGTCAGTTCGAATACATCAACGACCGCACGCCCAGCGCCATCGTCGCGCAGATCGAGCAACTGGCCGTGCAGTGTGATGCCCTGGCGGTGGTCAGCTTTGCCCACCCGCTGATCAATGCCTGCCTGGCGCAGATCCGCGAGGCCGGCGTGCCGGTGGTCGCCCTGCTCTCGGATATCCATGAACAGGCCCTGGAACCGTATGTCGGCCAGGACAACCATGTGGTCGGGCGCACCATGGGCTGGCTGCTCGCCCGCACCTGTGGCGCGCGCAAAGGCAGCGTCGGGATTCTATTGGGCGGCCACCGGTTCCTGGGGCATCAGGCACGGGTCGAAGGCCTGCACAGCTATTTGGCCGAACACGCGCCGGGGCTCAAGCCGCTGGAGCCGCTGATCAACCTGGACAACTGCGACATCACCGAAGAAGCCACCCTCGACCTGCTCACCCGCCACAGCGACCTGCGCGGCCTGTGCGTGGTGGGCGGCGGCGGCGACGGCATCATCAGCGCCCTGGCGCAGCTGCCCAAGCGCCCGGCGTTGTGTTGCATCCTGCAGGAGTCCACCGAGCTGTCTCGCCAGGCGTTGAGCCAGGGCTTGATTGATGTGGTGATGGACTCACAGCCACGGCAGACGGCGGTGGCGCTGGTGGGGCTGTTGGTGGAGTTGCAGAGTGCCGAAGGGTTTGATGCGATGCGGCATCGGGTGCATATCGCGCCGCAGATTGTGACGTCCGAAAATATGTGTGACTGAAGCGCGGTCATGCGCTGTTGTGGTGACCTGGTTTCTGTGGTGAGGGGCTTCTGTGGCCATATTTTGAATTTACGCGCCGCGAAAATCCCCGGCATTCAGCCCGAATCGGCTCATTTTGTTGTACAGCCCACCCCGCGATACGTTCAGTTGTTGGGCGGCCAGGCGGATGTTGCCGCGGGTGCTTTTGAGCGCGGCGATGATGGCGTGCATCTCGTGGCTGCTCAGGTCTTGGGCGGGCTGGGGCTCGGAATGGCGCAGCGTGGCTCGCGGCCTGGTTTCCAGGGGTAAGTCGGCCGATTGGATGAGTTCCCCCGTCGCCAGGTTGGTCGCCCGTTCGATGGCGTTTTCCAGCTCCCGCACATTGCCCGGCCAGCCGTGGGCCGAGAGCAAGGCCAAGGCCTCCGGCGAAAAACCCTGCACCGATTTTCGCAACGAGCGCGCGCAACGCGTGAGGAAGTGCCGCGCCAGCAGCGGGATGTCTTCACGGCGCATGCGCAACGGCGGCACGGTCAGGTTCAGCACGTTGAGGCGGTAGTAGAGGTCTTCGCGGAACGCGCCTTCGGCCACGGCCTGGCTGAGGTTGCGGTGGGTGGCGGCGATGATGCGTACGTCCACCTGGCGTGCGCTTTTTGCGCCGACCCGCGCAACTTCACCCTCCTGCAACACCCGCAGCAGGCTGACCTGGGCGTCGAAGGACATGTCACCGATCTCATCCAGGAAAATGGTGCCGCCATCCGCCAGTTCGAACTTGCCCGCCGAGCCGCCCCGCGCCGAGCCGGTGAACGCGCCTTCGACATGGCCGAACAGTTCACTCTGCACCAGGTCCCGTGGAATCGCGCCGCAGTTGACCGCCACGAACGGGCCGTTGCAGCGCTCGCTGGCGTTATGGATCGCCTGGGCGAACAACTCCTTGCCGGTGCCGCTTTCACCCAGGATCAGGGTGGTGGCGTCACTGCGACTGGCGATGCGCGCCAGGTGCAGCGCGTCCTGGATCGCCCGCGAGGTGCCCTGCAGGGTCTCGAAGGTATACCGCGCCTGGGTGCCGACAAGGCGCCGGGTGATTTCGCGGATGCGCCGGTTCTCGCGCAGCGACACGATCACCCCACCCTGTTCCAGCGGGCACACTGAGACCAGGCAGGCGAGTTGGCTGCGGTCGTGCAGGTGGAAGGTGCAATCGAGGTCACGCACCGGCTCGCCCAGCGCATCGCTCAATTCGCTGCGGCCCAGGCGCTGGAAGGGGCTGCCCACCAACTCCGGCCCGACCTGGAACAGCTGCCGGGCATAGCGGTTGAGCGCCTTGATGCAGCCGCGCTCGTCCAGTACCACCAGGCCTTCGTTAAGCACTTCGAGCACGGTTTGCTGTTCTTCAAGCAGCGCTTGCAGGGCCATCTGGCGTGATACGGCTTCGGCGGCAGCTTGCACGGTGCCCAAGGTGTGGAAGTGGAACCAACCGGGCTCGGCGGTGAGGGTGAGCATGGCCAAGGTCTGGCCCTGGGCATTCTTGATTGGCGCGGCGGCGCAGTGCATGCGGCGCTGGCGCAGGCCAACGGCGAAATTTTCCTCGGCCAGCACATACACCAGGCGGTCTTCGGCCAGGGCCAAACCGGTGCAGTTGGTGCCTTGTACCGACTCCGACAGGCGGCTGCCCACGGGGGTGATGTCCAGCCCGCAGAAATACAGGGTGGTGCCGTCGGCATCGGTAAGGTTGATATGCCCGCGAGGGTTATAGGCCAGCAGGCCATGCATGACTTGGGCTGCGGCCGCGATCAGCACGCGGTGGCTGGCCAGGGTGGCAGCCAGGATGTGAGGGTCGACAAAACGGTATTGGCTGTCGGCAGGATCGATACCCGCCTCGACGCTGCGCCGCCATGAATCCCAGATCACCTGGCGCACATCGGCCGGGCGTTCGACCAAACGTTCCTGGCAACCCTGCCACGCTTGCTCCAAGGCATTGATTGGGCCGTCATTCAGCGCAGCAGGCCCGAGGGCTGTCAGGTAGTCGAGGTCTTGTACGCTGAAGGCCATGCTCATCACGGTTATCCATGTTCATATTTTTGACATGTCAGTATAGACATGTCATCCAAATGAACACATTTTGTTTATTGAATTTCCATAAACCTATAACTATCAGCAACTTACGAATTGGCACAGGCTTTGCTCCTACCCCTTTGCCCATCAGGACCGTCCTGAGGCCAACAATAAGAAGGGGTCACCACATGAGTACACAGAACATCCGCCTGGGCTTGATCGGTGCTGGTCGCATGGGCAGCTTCCACGGCTTGACTGCTGCGCGGCATATCCCCGGCGCCAGCCTGGCCGCCATCGCCGATCCGACCCCAGGTCAAGCCGCTCGCCTGGCAGCAGAGTTGGGCGTGGACAAGGTCTACACCGACCCACAACAGTTGCTCGACGACCCGGATATCGACGGCGTACTGATCGCCGCTCCTGCCCGCAGCCATGCCGAACTGGTGATCAGCGCCGCCCGCGCCGGCAAAGGGATCTTCTGCGAAAAACCCATGGCCATCACCTTGGATGAGGCCGACCGCGCCATCGCTGCCGCCGCCGATGCCCGCGTGCCGTTGCAGGTCGGCTTCAACCGGCGCTTCGCCAAGAGCTTTCGCACCGCGCACCTTGACGTGCTGGCCGGCCGTATCGGCACCCCACAGCTGCTGCGCTCGCTGACCCGCGACCCGGCGCTGAACAACCCGGCCAACTCGCCGCAATGGGTGATCTTCCTCGAAACCCTGATTCACGACTTCGACACCCTGCGCTACCTCAACCCCGGTGCCGAAGCCGTAGAAGTCCACGTAATGGCCGACGCGCTGATCGCCCCGCAATTCAAAAGCAAAGGCTTCCTCGACACCGCCGTGGTCACGATCCGCTTCGATAACGGTGCGATTGCCACCGCCGAGGCCAACTTCCAGGCCGTGTATGGCTACGATGTGCGCGGCGAAGTCTTCGGCAGCGCCGGCATGCTGACCATGGGTGGCGTACAGGAATCCGACCTGACGCGCTACCTGGCCCAAGGTATCCAGGCCGACACCCAGCGCCTGGACACCGACCTGCTGCGCGACGCCTACGTCGCCGAGCTCAACCACTTTGTCGACTGCCTGCGCACCGGCGCCAAGCCCCTGGCCAGCGGCGAAGACGCGCGGGCGGCCCTGGCGATTGCGCGCGCCTGCATCACCTCGTTCGAACAGGGCAAGGCGGTGGCCGTATGATCCCGTTCAAGCTGGCGATCAGTGCCGAGATGGTGTTTCTCGACCTGCCCTTCGTCGAGCGCGTCAAACGCATTCACGCCCTGGGCTTCAGCGCCGAAATCTGGGATTGGACCCACAAGGACATCGACGCGCTGGTCGCCACGGGCGCCGATTTCACCTCGATGACCGGCTACATCAGCGGCACCCTCACCGATCCCGATGGCATCCGCCAATTGCTCGACAGCGCCCGGGAATCTTTAGGCATCGCCGAACGCCTGAATTGCCCCAGCCTCAACCTGCACGGTACTGGCCTGGGTGAAGGCGGCCTGCCGGTGCAGCCCGTGAGCCAGACCACCGGGCGCATGTGGCTGAGCGCCTGCAAAACCCTGGAAAAAATCGCCCGCCTGGGTGAAGACGCGGGCCGTGTGTTCCTGCTGGAAAACCTCAACACCGAAGTCGATCACCCCGGCGTTCCGTTCGCCCGCGCCGAGGACACATTGGCGCTGATCGAAGCCGTAGGCAGCCCCCACGTGAAGATGAACCTGGACCTGTACCACGCACAGATCGGCGAAGGAAACCTGATCGAACTGATCCAGCGCGCAGGCCCCGCCATCGGTGAGATCCAGGTGGCCGACGTGCCCGGACGCAAAGAGCCCGGCACCGGCGAAATCCACTACCCGGCCATTGCCAGGGCCTTGCATGGCATCGGCTACAGCGGCGTGGTTGGCCTGGAAGGCTGGGCCAGCGGCGACAGCGAGCTGGCCCTGGAGCGTTTCCGTCAAGCGTTCACCCTATAACAATAAAAGGAACACCCTCATGCATCGCTATTCATTGATCGTTGCCACGCTGTTACTGCTGTTCAGCCCATGGTCCTTCGCCGATTACCGAATCGGCGTGAGCATTGCCAGGGTCGACGATAACTTCATGACCTACGTGCGCAACGGCCTGGACAGCGCCGCCAAGCAGCACGGCGTGCAGATCCAGTTCGAAGACGCCCAGGGCGACGTGGTGCGCCAGCTCAACCAGGTCGAAGGCTTCCTTAACCAGAAGGTCGACGCGGTGATCGTACTGCCGGTGGACACCTCCGCCACCGCCAACATGACCCGCGCCGCCGTGGCCGCCAAGACGCCGTTGGTGTACGTCAACCGCCACCCGGATGAACGCACCCTGCCCAAGGGCGTGGTTACCGTCGCCTCCAACGACATTGAGGCCGGGCAATTGCAGATGCGCTTCCTGGCGGAAAAACTCGGTGGCAAGGGCAATGTGGCGATCATCATGGGCGACCTTGCGCAGAATGCCACCCACGACCGCACCGAGGGCGCCAAGCAGGTGCTCAAGGACTTTCCGGGGATCAAGGTGGTGGAGCAACAAAGCGCGGAATGGCAACGTAGCAAAGGCATGGACCTGACCAGCAACTGGTTGCTGGCGGGCACCCAGTTCGATGCCATCGTCGCCAACAACGATGAAATGGCGATTGGCGCGGCCATGGCGTTGCAGCAATCGGGCAAGGCCAAGGGCGAAGTGGCGATTGTCGGTATCGACGGTTTGCCGGACGGTCTGGCGGCGGTCAAGCGCGGGATGCTGGCGGCGTCGGTGTTCCAGGACCCCAAGGCCCAGGCGACCAAGGCGGTGGAGTCGGCGATCAAGATGATCAAGGGCGAGCCGATCGAGTCGGAGGTGTGGGTGCCGTTTGAACTGATCAAGCCTGAGCAGGTGGCGGTGTTCGAACAGCGCTATAAATAAATCAAAGACAAGGAGATCCAAATGTGGGAGGGGCTTGCCCCCTCCCACACTGGGACCTCAATCAGTCGAGGTCGCTTGCGTCATGGCGTTCGGGCAACTGCTCTTCGCCCGACACCCGGTTCACCCGCCGCCCCCGCTGCACCGCCGGCCGCGCATCAATCGCGTCCGCCCAGCGCTGCACATGCGTGTATTCGTGTACCGACAGAAATTGCGCCGCGCCATACAAACGGCCTTTGACCAACCCGCCATACCAGGGCCAGATCGCGATGTCGGCAATGGTGTATTCGTCTCCGGCAATGTACTCGCTGACCGCCAGGCGTTTATCCAGCACGTCCAACTGACGCTTGGCCTCCATGGCGAAGCGGTTGATCGGGTATTCCATCTTGCTCGGCGCATACGCATAGAAATGCCCGAAGCCACCGCCCAGATAAGGCGCGCTGCCCATCTGCCAGAACAGCCACGACAAACACTCCGCACGGGCCGCCGGTTCGGTGGGGAAGAACGCGCCGAATTTCTCGGCCAGGTACTGCAGGATCGCGCCAGACTCGAATACACGAATCGGCGTGGCGCCGCTGTGATCCATCAAGGCCGGAATCTTGGAGTTCGGGTTGACCCCGACAAAGCCGCTGCCGAACTGGTCGCCGTCGCCGATCTTGATCAGCCAGGCGTCGTATTCCGCACCGCGGTGCCCCAGGGCCAGCAGCTCTTCGAGCAGGATCGTGACCTTCTGCCCGTTGGGCGTGGCCAGGGAATACAACTGCAGCGGGTGCTTGCCGATGGGCAATTGTTTGTCGTGGGTAGCACCGGCGATGGGCCGGTTGATGCTGGCGAAGGTGCCGCCGCTTTCGGTGTCCCAGGTCCAGACTTTCGGGGGTACATACTCGGTCATGCTTACGACTCCAGAAGCGTTTGCGATCAACGAAGCGTTTCAGACTAAACCAAAGACGGGTGGTGAGTCACACTCCCCGCCGCAGCGTGCCGGGGCACCTGCACTCGCAGGGCGATCAACAATGCCGCCAACAGCATCAAGCAACCCGCCCCTATAAACACCCCATCAATGCCGGTGGCACTGAACATCGCGCCACCGCCCGCCGCACCCGCCGCGATTGCCGATTGCACCGAAGCGACCACCATGCCACCGGCACTTTCGGCCTGATCCGGCACCGCACGGGCTACCCAGTTGGACCACGCCACCGGCACACCACCGAAGGCCATGCCCCACAGCGCCAGGAGCAACGCCTGACCCGGCAGTGACGCGGGCAGCATCACCAGGGCCAACGCAGCGACGCCCACCAGGACCGGCATCAACACCAGGGTTCCCCGGGGGTTGCGCACCAGCAACCATCCGGCCAACAGTGTGCCGACAAAATTCGCCGCGCCAAACCCCAGCAGCATCAACGCCAGCCCTTGGGTGCCGACCCCGGTGGTGCTTTCCAGAAACGGGCGAATGTAGGTAAACAGCGCGAAGTGCCCGGTGTGCACCAACACGCAGCCGAACATACCGATGGCAATGCCGGGGCGCAGCAGTACATCCAGCACGGTGCGCAGACGTGCGGTGCCGCTGGGTGCCAGGCGCGGCAGGGTGAACAGCTGGAACGCCAGGGTCACCACGCCGACGGCGGCCGCAGCCACAAATGCACTGCGCCAGCCGTACAGGTCACCCAGGTAGCTGCCCAACGGCACCGCGACGACGGTACCCACCGCAATGCCGCTGAAGATGATCGACAGCGCACGGGGCAGCAACGCCGCCGGTACCAGGCGCATCGCCACGGCCGCCGCCATGCTCCAGAAACCGCCGAGGGCAATGCCCAGCAGGATGCGCATCAACAACAGCACCAGGAGGCTGGACGAGAACGCCACCAGCAGGTTGGAGGCAATCATCAGCGTGGAGAACCCCAACAGCACCAGGCGCCGGTCGATGCCGCGCGTCAGGCCAGGCACCAGCAAACCGGCGAACAACGCCACCACCGCCGTGACCGTGACCGCCTGCCCGGCCGACGCTTGCGACACACCCAGGTCCAAGGCCATCGGCGTCAGCAGGCTGGCCGGCAGGTACTCCGCCGTGAGCAGGCCGAACACGCCCATCGCCAGGGAAAACACCGCCATCCACGCGGGTGTGGTCGGTTCGACCCTGTCATCAACAGGGGCATGGGACACACAATCATTCATCACAAGACATCCTCAGGCATTAACGTGACGGTCAGTCTAGGTTCCGCCTTCAGGATGATCTATGATTCAAACCCTTGAGTTCTTGACTGAAACCCCGAATATGCCAGCCGACAATGCGTTCACCCTGTCCTCCGAGCTGATCAACGAACTGCTGCGCAGCATGCGCCTGCGCGGCGTGCAGTACCGGCGCATCCAGGCCGGGCCGGTGTTCGGCATCAGCTTTGCGGCCAAGCCGGGCCATGCGTATTTCCATTTTCTGGCCGCCGGCTGCGCGACCCTGCGCCTGCACGACGGCAGCCTCTTTGAGTTGTCGGCCGGCAATGCGGTGTTTATCGCCCACGGTGGCGCCCACGCGCTGTTATCCAAACCGGATGACCCCGTGCAGGACATCGCCAGCTTCGACGCCGCACCGCTGGGCGATACCGTGTGCGCGGTGAATGCGTCGCCCGACGCTGCCTCCAGCACCCTGCTGTTCAGTGCCTGCATGGAGTTCGAACTCGACAGCATCCAGGGCCTCGGCAACTTGATGCCGGCCTTGATGCTGATCGATGCCGCAGGCCAGCGTTACCCTGGCCTGATGCCGATCCTGGCGGTGATGGAACGCGAAGTCTCCAGCGCCCGCGTCGGTTACGCCGGCATCCTTGCGCGCCTGGCCGATGTGGTGGCGGCGATGATCGTACGGGGCTGGGTCGAGTGCGCCTGCGCCAATGCGTCGGGTCTCGCGGCCGCCTTGCGCGACACCCGCCTGGCCGGTGCCCTGCTCGCCCTGCACCAGCAGCCGGGGCGCGACTGGAGCGTGGCCGAGCTGGCGGCGCACTGTCATACCTCACGCTCGGTGTTCGCGGATCGTTTCCAGGCGACCCTGGGGGTTCCGCCGTTGCGTTACGTGACCGAACTGCGCATGCGCCTCGCCAGCCAGTGGCTGACCCTGGAGCGACTGCCCATCGAAGAAGTGGCGCACCGCCTCGGCTATACCTCCCAGGCGGCCTTCAGTCGCGCCTACAAACGCATTACCGGGCAACCGCCGGGCGCCAGCCGCCAGGGTTTCAGGAGTGCGGTATGAGCGCAGGGCTTGAAGACATCCTCGTTGCGCCGGGCGGCCGAGTGCCCTTAATCTCTTGAGCTCGTCACCCTGATAGCAATGGAGGCTTCATGAAACTGGTCGGCATGCTGGATTCGCCTTACGTAAGGCGCGTAGCCATTTCCCTGGAGTTGTATGGGATTGAGTTTGTGCACGAGCCATTGTCGGTGTTCAGCACCTACGCGGAATTTGCCGAGATCAACCCGGTGGTCAAGGCCCCGACCCTGGTGCTGGACGATGGCACGGTGTTGATGGATTCGAGCCTGATCCTGGAGTACCTCGAAGCCCTGGCCCCGGCGGACAGCAAACTGCTGCCCCAGCAACCGGTGGCACTTGCCAAGGACTTGCACGTTCTAGGGCTGGCGCTGGCAGCCTGTGAGAAGAGCGTGCAGATCGTCTATGAGCACAACCTGCGCCCGGCGGAGAAACAGCACGCGCCGTGGCTTGAGCGCGTAACCGACCAGTTGCTCGCGGCCTATGGGTTGCTGGACAAGCAGCTGGGTGACAGCCAATTGCTGACCCAGGCGTCGATTACGGCGGCAGTCGCGTGGTCGTTCAGCCAGTTCACCGTGGCGTCGGTGGTCAAGGCCGATGCGTTCCCGAACCTGCGACGGCATGCCGAGCGTCTGGAGCAGCATCCGGCGTTCAAGCGTTACCCCATCGCCTAAGCACCGCAGTTCACATATGGGAGGGGGCAAGCCTCCTCCCACACTGGCCCGGGTTGCATGAAGGACTGAGTCAGGCTCAGACCCAACCGCCATCCACAATAAAGTTTTGTGCCGAGCACATCGCCGAGGCATCCGAGGCGAGGAACAACGCCATGTTGGCGATGTGTTCCGGCATCACGCTGCCGGGCAGGCACTGGCTGCGGGCGATCAGTTCCTTGGCCGCGTCGTCCACCCACATCGCCAATTGCTTCTCGGTCATGACCCACCCCGGCACCAGCGTGTTGACGCGAATGCGGTGAGGCCCCAGCTCGCGCGCCAAGCCTCGGGTCATGCCGTGGGCGGCCGCCTTGCTGGCGGCGTATACCGGGTAGCCGGCGGAGGCCATCATCCAGCCGACCGAACCCAGGTTGATGATCGCGCCGCCACCGGCCGCTTTCATCATCGGCACCACCGCCTTGGCCGCAAAGAAGGCGTGCTTGAGGTTGACCGAGATCAGCTTGTCGAAGGTGTCCGAGTCCACTTCTTCCAGGGTGTGGCGCACGTCATTGGCGGCGTTGTTCACCAGCACGGTGATCGGCCCCAATGAATGCTCGAAACGCTCGATGGCGGCCTTGTAGGCAATCTCATCGGTGATGTCGCAGCACACGAACTCCACGGTATGCCCCGCTGAACTCAGCAACGCCGCCAGGCGTTCGCCCTGGCTTTGTGCACGGTCCACAAAGCCGACCTTGGCACCCTGCGCGGCAAAGGCCCGCACCATGAACTCGCCGATGCCCGAGGCACCGCCAGACACCAGCACGGTTTTGCCTTTAAGGTCGGGATAAACAGCCTGTGCAGTACTCATATAACGGTTGCCTCGATCAATTAGTCTTATTTTATTTTACGAAATCGGCGTTAAAGGCTATAAATTCGCTGTCACACCGACAAAATATCGCTATTAGTAGAACTATTCCACTCAAAACAACAAAAGGAAGTTCGACCATGAAGCACCCTCGATACCTGCTCTCGGGCCTCGCCATGTCCCTGCTGGTTGCCAGTGGCGGCGCCCAGGCGGCAGGGCTGTCCAGCGAGCACAAAGCCTTCGGCAAGACCAACGACGGTACACCCGTCGAACAGTACATCCTGCGCAACAGCCATGGCATGCAAGCCACGGTCATCACCTACGGCGGCGTGTTGCAGTCGCTCAAAGTGCCGGATAAAAACGGCAAGGTCGACGACGTGGTGCTCGGCTTCGACGACGTGCAGGGCTACCAGGCCGGCACGGCGTTTTTTGGCGCGACCATCGGGCGCTTCGGCAACCGCCTGGCGGGCGGCGCCTTTGAACTCGACGGCAAGCGCTACCAGGTACCGCTCAACGATGGCCCCAACTCGCTGCACGGCGGCGCCCAGGGTTTTGACAAGCAGGTGTGGAAGGCCGAGTCGGTCAAGGACAAGGGCTCGGTCGGCGTGAAGCTGAGCTACCTGTCCAAGGACGGTGAAATGGGTTTCCCCGGCAACCTGAAGACCGAAGTCACCTACCGCCTCAACGACAACAACGAACTGCACATCGACTACACCGCCACCACCGACAAACCCACGGTGCTCAACCTGACCAACCACAGTTACTTCAACCTGGCCGGCGCGGGCAACGGCGACATCCTCAAGCAAGTCGCTACCTTGCATGCCAGCCATTACACCCCGGTGAATGCAACGTTGATCCCGACGGGCGAGCTGGCACCGGTCAAAGGCACCCCGATGGACTTCCTGAAACCGACGCCGATCGGCCAGCACATCAAAGCCGATCATCCGCAGCTCAAGTTTGCCGAGCCCAAGCAAGGCGGGTTTGACTTCAACTGGGCGCTCGATACCCAGGGCGACGTCAAAAAGCTTGCCGCCGAGGTGCATGACCCTGAGTCGGGCCGGCGTTTGCAGCTGTACACCAGCGAGCCGGGGGTGCAGTTCTATACCAGCAACTTCCTGGATGGCTCGGTAAAGGGTAAAGGCGGCAAGACTTACCTGCACTGGAGCGGGTTTACCTTGGAGACGCAGCATTATCCGGATGCGCCTAACCAGCCGAAGTTTGCTTCAACTCGCCTGAATCCAGGACAAACCTATACCCAAAACACCGTTTTTAAATTCACCGCCGATTAAAACTGTGGGAGGGGGCTTGCCCCCGATAGCGGTGGATCAGTCACTGATTTATCAACTGACCCACCGCTATCGGGGGCAAGCCCCCTCCCACATTAGCCCTCACATGGCGAGGGATCAGCGTTGTTTCATGCGGTCGATGACGACGGCCAGCAGCAGGATCGAGCCGCGAATTACGTACTGGTAAAACGTGTCGATGTTCTTCAGGTTCATCGCGTTTTCGATGATCGCCAAAATCAGCACCCCCGCAATCACATGCCGGATCATGCCGATCCCGCCGCTCAACGACACCCCGCCCAGCACGCATGCCGAGATCAC
>NZ_LJRZ01000558.1:0-272 GCF_002742485.1 Pseudomonas sp. 2822-17 | reverse complement strand
GACTTAGGCTCTGAATTAGTAAAAGGGGATGAAGGTATCATCTTTAGAACGGTTGCAGAAGATGCTGAAGAGGATGAAATAAGAGAGGAATTAGCTTGGTTAAGAAATCAACATACAGAGATGCTACATAAAGCAAGCAACTCTACATCCATACCTTCACTTCTCCACCGTCAATCTTCTATTATTCAAAGAATCTACTTTGACTTTTTCAGCGACGGACAAACTGAGGTGGTCCTGGATAATAGTGAAGATTATCAAAATTTTGTGAGGCT
>NZ_LJRZ01000557.1:0-383 GCF_002742485.1 Pseudomonas sp. 2822-17 | reverse complement strand
CATCTTTACCGTCCATTCTGTCAGGTGTTGCTGTTATTCCAAGAAGAAAATCAGGTTTGAAATAATCTAGTACTCTTTGGTATGTTTTGGCGGCAGCATGGTGAAATTCATCTATGACAATTAAATCAAAGCTGTCTTTTGAAAATTTTTGGAGATGTATTTCATTTGCTAAGGTAAATATAGATGCAAAAATACCATCTTTGGCAATCTCTTTTTGAATACCATTATATATTCCAAATGTGCGTTCTGGCATAATATGTTGAAATGATTGCTTTGCTTGTTTTAGAATTTCTTCACGATGTGCAATAAATAACACTCTTTCATAGATTTGAGCAAAAAAACCAGCCAAATAAGTTTTTCCAAGACCTGTAGCCATCACGCAC
>NZ_LJRZ01000556.1:0-257 GCF_002742485.1 Pseudomonas sp. 2822-17 | reverse complement strand
GTCTAAAAAAACGCAACAGCTTATTAGCCTGTTATGAGCAAGTCACTCATAACAGGCTTTTCTTTAAATTCCATTCCATAATAATATTTTTAGGCACGGGAACAATAATAAAAGTTAATTAGGAGGTTCCTATGGTAAAATTTATTATTATTGGAACAGTCATTGGTGGCATGCTTGGATGGGCAATGAATTTTTCCCCTTTAATAGGTCTTATTGTAGGGGCTATTGTTGGTGCGATTTGCTATACAGTGTATGCT
>NZ_LJRZ01000555.1:0-385 GCF_002742485.1 Pseudomonas sp. 2822-17 | reverse complement strand
TGATATTAATTTTGAGTGGGAGGGGTACCCCTCCCACTCAAAATTAATTTGCGCATGCCAAATAGACCTGACGAGATAAGTTTTTTCGAAAGGTCAAGTATGGTATAGTATAGATAACTATTTACGAAGCGGCTGATGCTTCTTGGTAATCATAGGTGATGTTGTGTGTGAGTAGATGAAATGCCACTTTCAAAAACTTGTTCACACACGCAATAGACGCAACTTTATGGGGTTTCCCTTGAGGTTGCGTTTTTAATTTGTCATAGTACTCTACAATATGATTCTTGATTCTTTTACGTAATTTAATCATCGTCTAAATCATAAAGTACAAGATTTTTCGTAGCTTATTATTTCCCCGTTTGTTAATTTTATCTTTGTAAAATGT
>NZ_LJRZ01000554.1:0-306 GCF_002742485.1 Pseudomonas sp. 2822-17 | reverse complement strand
GTATAATAATGATGTTTATAAAGAACATTCAATGAATCTATTAGATTATTTTTAAAAGGAGCCGACTAGCTATGCAAGCGCAGCCTAACATACAAAAACAACACGGGGACATCCCCTCCTCACCGGATCAACAAGAGCCACAGCAGAAAACAATGTATCGAATCCTTCTTATCATCGGATTCGTACATTTACTAAATGATTCTATCCAAGCCATTATTCCAGCTATGTTCCCAATCTTAGAAAATTCCATGGGCCTGACCTTTACTCAGTTAGGCTTTATCGCGTTCGCCCTAAACTTAACAGCAT
>NZ_LJRZ01000553.1:0-424 GCF_002742485.1 Pseudomonas sp. 2822-17 | reverse complement strand
GAGGAATTAGCAAAACTGCAGCAAATACAATCATTAAAATTCATAGGTTACTCGCTACAGGAAATAAAAAAACTATTACAACAGGAAGAGTCAGTGGATTCTATCGCCCTACTAAAAAAATCATTACCGATGCAAAGACAACTTCTCACTGAACAGCGTGATGAATTGAACCGATCAATTGAAGCGGTGGAACGAGTGGAACTGCTGATGGCAGAAGGGAAGCCTGTAACCTGGCCAGTGTTGACATCCTTACTATTTCACATGGAACACGAAGAGGACATAAAAGAGTGGGCAAAAGAGCATCTTTCTGACGAGATGGCTGATCAATTTTTTACACTATCAAAAGAGCACAGGGAGCAGATGGATGTAGAAATGCTAGACATTCTAGCAAAAGTGAAGGAATTAATGAAAAATGGGGTACCAC
>NZ_LJRZ01000552.1:0-389 GCF_002742485.1 Pseudomonas sp. 2822-17 | reverse complement strand
GTATAGATGAGATAAAAAACCCATCTGTTCCTTTTTCTCCAGGAAAGAGCTGGAGCATCCCTTCCTTAAGTCCGATACAATCTTTAAACGCGTTCGGAAGCCTCTCCACAATATCATTTTCAAATTCTGCATCTTCGTTTTTTGTTACAAATGACGAAATAACATGTTCATTTTCTTCTTCATCTACAGTACATGTACTGTATACTAACCTTCCACCTTTTTTTAGAAGTGGCCAAATTGATTCTAGAATTGCTGTTTGAATTTGTGAAAGTCGTTTGATATCTTCCAAAGATTTTGTCCATTTTAAATCTGGCTTACGTTGTATAACTCCAAGGCCTGAGCAAGGAGCATCAACAAGAATTCTATCAAATGACTCCTTGTTAAACTGC
>NZ_LJRZ01000037.1:0-228 GCF_002742485.1 Pseudomonas sp. 2822-17 | reverse complement strand
GAATTTAAAAAAGAAATATGAAAATTATTTACTAAACGGACAGATACAAGAGGCCCAAACAGTACTGGAATCTATTAACAGTGGTATAACACACTCATTTTGGGGAATTGAGCAAACTATGGTATGTTGTGAGCAGTTTGGAGGATTTGAAAATAACAGGAATAAATTATCAGAAATCGCCAGAGAAACCAATAAATACCTTATTTTAATGTTAAGTGAGTTTTATAG
>NZ_LJRZ01000551.1:0-379 GCF_002742485.1 Pseudomonas sp. 2822-17 | reverse complement strand
ACATATTTGTACTACCAGACTCAATGTTCTCAGACTGAATACAATGCCAGCAATAAAAGATGAAATCCTTTTTCAAGATATTCTTCAGTTGCGAAAGCTTTCAAGCGCACAGTTGAGGCAATTGGGACGAATACCGTATCCATTATCAAGAAAACCAGGGGATAGAAAGTTTACTCGCATTACATGGGAGGAAGCAATAAACAAGATTACTAGAAAAATCAAGAATATCGATCCTAAGCAGCTTGCTTTTTTTCTAACAGCAAGGGGAATCACGAATGAATCTTATTATGTAGCTGGAAAGGTAGCGAGGTTCCTTGGCACGAATAATATTGATAACGCATCTCGTATTTGTCACTCACCGAGTAAGACGGGGTTAAAG
>NZ_LJRZ01000550.1:0-295 GCF_002742485.1 Pseudomonas sp. 2822-17 | reverse complement strand
AAGCAGGCACCGTCGCCGGTACCTTCAACGCCCGTGACGAAGAAACGCCGCGTGAAAATCTGACCATCAGCTTCACCGCCGGCACCAACGCCGACGGCTACTACGCCATCTCCGGCAACAACGTCGTGCTGACCGCTAAAGGCGCCGAATTCGTAAACGCGGGTAATCAGCTACCGAAAATCGACCTGACTGTTACTGACGCTGGTGGCCTCAGCTCTACCGGCGAAGGCCAGCCGACTGTGACCCTGGTCAACGACGTTCCACTGATCGACATCACGCCGACCACCATCGTCGA
>NZ_LJRZ01000549.1:0-250 GCF_002742485.1 Pseudomonas sp. 2822-17 | reverse complement strand
GGTCATAGGTAAAGATTTAGATGAGAAGTGGTTTCAAGAACAATTTGAAAAATGTACAGAAGCATAAAAGGAAAAGGAGGAAATGAGAATGGCAACATGGGATTTAAGGGAGGCTCATCATCACGTACTAATATGTAATGGAGGAAGTTGTACGATTTTTGGAGCGGAAGAATTAGTTCAAGCAGTTAGACAAGAAATTGGAAAAAATGGTTTGGATAGTAGAATACATACATCAAGAACTCTCTGTAAT
>NZ_LJRZ01000548.1:0-240 GCF_002742485.1 Pseudomonas sp. 2822-17 | reverse complement strand
AAAGAAGAAATCTTCTCCGTGCTTATGGAGCAGAATTATTTTTAACTCCAGGACCTGAGGGAATGGGCGGAGCAATTAGGAAAGCCAAAGAGTTACAAAAAGAAAAAGGCTACTTTATGCCGCAGCAGTTCGAAAATGAAGCAAATCCGAAAATCCACCGTGATACAACAGGTAAAGAGTTACTAGAACAAGTTGGTGACCAATTGGATGCTTTTATTTCTGGAATAGGTACTGGTGGAA
>NZ_LJRZ01000547.1:0-361 GCF_002742485.1 Pseudomonas sp. 2822-17 | reverse complement strand
ACTAAAATGAGCACCTATTTCATACTGGACCTTCATTCTTTCCCTCGCCTTTGTATTGCCTTTCACAAAGTCAGATAACTCCTCACCGGTTGCCTCTTTAAATTGTTGATATGCGGCATCAACAGCTGGTTTAATGTTTACCGTAATACGTTTATAAGGCTGAATAAATTCTAGCGCTTTTTGGGCGTCATCCTCATCTGCTTGGACACCATACGGCAACCTGACAGCAAAAAAAGTATACTTATCAGTGTTTTCCTCTTTATTTAACTCTTCCATGGCTAATTGAATTAGTCTGCTAGTAAGTGTGGAATCCTGTCCACCTGAAATACCGAGAACATATCCTTTCAAGCCAGTTTTCTTT
>NZ_LJRZ01000546.1:0-299 GCF_002742485.1 Pseudomonas sp. 2822-17 | reverse complement strand
GGGGTGGGGACCTTATATTGAACCATCTGTAAAATCTTTGGGGGATTATATTAAAAAGGGAGTACCCGTTATTACAGCTCTTCCAGGGCAAGTATATGGTCCAGATTCGTGGATGCCACAATTATTTTTGAATGACATTTATAGTGGAAAACCAGTTACTGGACTGAAAGGCTATAAACCTATGATGTCTTTAATTCATGTGGAAGATTGCGGTCGTGCGATTGTGCATTTGTTAGATGCTGGTGCTGAAGGGGAGCGCTATATACTAGTTGATGAAAAACCAATTCGCTCTGCTACAC
>NZ_LJRZ01000545.1:0-437 GCF_002742485.1 Pseudomonas sp. 2822-17 | reverse complement strand
CTTTTCAAAGGTGCTGATGTCTATGTGACTGGTGATATGTATTATCATGTTGCCCATGATGCTATGATGGATGGACTCAGCATTGTAGATCCAGGTCACAATGTAGAAAAGATAATGAAGCAAGCTGTAAAAGAACGCATCACTACCTTTATTGAAGCGAAGAAGTATGATACTGAGGTTGTGGTATCGAAGGTTCACACAGATCCATTTCAGTTTGTATAAATATTATTAAAAGGACGAAGAATTTATTCTTCGTCCTTTTTTATAGTATAAGAAAGTATATGTTTTCGACTCATTGTCTAGCTTAAGCACCTATTGGTCTAAGAAACTTCCCTCACCTCGAAGAGCGAGTTGCTTACGCTTTTCTTGCCGTTTGTTCCTAAGATTCAGTTCAGCTCGTAAGTAGTTTAACTTGCGCTTTCCTTTTTCTTTTTCAC
>NZ_LJRZ01000544.1:0-321 GCF_002742485.1 Pseudomonas sp. 2822-17 | reverse complement strand
CTATTGTCTAATGGTACCCAAGTTTGACTCTCTGGTCCTGTATATTCTGCTCTAGGACGTATGAGACGGTTGTTTTCATACTGTTCAAGGATATGGGCAATCCACCCTGATACTCTACTTACAGCAAAAATTGGAGTAAAGAGATCATGTTCTATTCCCAGACTGTGATAAACAGATGCTGAGTAGAAATCAACATTTGGTAATAATCCCTTTTCATTTGTAACAACCTCATCTATCTTTACACTCATGTCATACCACTTTGGCTCACCCGTAATGCTAGTAAGTTGTCTAGACATCTCTTTTAGGTGCTTAGCACGTGGG
>NZ_LJRZ01000543.1:0-377 GCF_002742485.1 Pseudomonas sp. 2822-17 | reverse complement strand
CCTTTAACCTCTCTGCAAATTCCTCTTCAGAAACATCTACTGAAAGCTGCTGTTCCACGCTATCAATCGTAATAAGATCACCTTCGTTGATTAATGCAATTGGTCCACCAACTTGTGCCTCTGGTGAAAGGTGACCTACTACTAATCCGTGCGTTCCACCTGAGAAACGTCCATCTGTAATTAAACCAACTTTTTCCCCAAGTCCTTTCCCAACAACGATTGCAGTGATGGATAACATCTCTGCCATACCAGGACCACCTTTAGGTCCCACATAACGAATGACAATGACATCACCTGGATTAATTTCATTTCTAAGTACAGCATCTGTCGCTTCTTTTTCCGAATCAAACACACGAGCAGGACCAGTGATCTTCTTC
>NZ_LJRZ01000036.1:0-230 GCF_002742485.1 Pseudomonas sp. 2822-17 | reverse complement strand
GCAATTACTGGTGCTCCTAATGTAACAGCAAGCGCTGACACTGCTGTACCTAAAACTATTAATCCAGCACCAATTGCTACATCTACAGCCGCATCTCCTATAATTTTACTTTTACTTTCTCCAGACTTAATGTTGTTATGAAGATTGTATCCAGTTTCAAGTGCTACTCCTACCCACCCAGCTTTACTTTTCAATCCAGCTTTGGCATTCGCACCCGGATCTACATACTG
>NZ_LJRZ01000542.1:0-366 GCF_002742485.1 Pseudomonas sp. 2822-17 | reverse complement strand
GGATGGTGATAAACATGCTAAGGCTGGTTTTGTCTTAAGTATGATTGGAATAGGGCTTCAAGCAATCCTTATTACTGCGGGAATTCTATCGTTCTTCCAATCGCCACCAGCATAATTAATTTCAAAACACCTTGTTGATCAAGCGGAACACCCTTCAACCAAAACACCTCAACTGTAGAAAACCAGGTAAATAAATTTCACATAACAAGGATGTGTTTTTAGTGGTGAAAAAATCTATCGTCTTTCCATTAATTTTGGTACTTAGCTTAATTGTAAGCTGCTCTGGGACAGAAACATTTGATAAGTCAGAATTACCGGAAACAGCCATCATTTCAAAGGAATTTCTTGAAGAACAAGGGTACAATG
>NZ_LJRZ01000541.1:0-388 GCF_002742485.1 Pseudomonas sp. 2822-17 | reverse complement strand
GCTTTGCTCTACTTGTTTTTTCGAATATACTTAGTTTCATCTTTTTAAATGCTGCTCGTTGTGTTACTAAGAAAAAACTTGGTAATCCTGATTCTTTCGTAAACGCAAAACTACTAACTACATAGTCGTCTTCCTTTAAGTTAATGGATTTCACACCAGCTGTACGCTGGCCAGTAACACTTACTTCTTCCTCTGAATACCACAATCCATAACCATTTCTCGTTGCTACAAATACATCAGTCATGCCGTTCGTTAAAGCTACGTACACTACTGTATCGTCTTTTTTCAGCTTCACAGCCATTAAAGCTTTTGAATTCCTTTGAGCTTTATATTCCGATAGTAACGAACGCTTCACCATACCATTTTTAGTAGCAAACAATAAGTACTT
>NZ_LJRZ01000540.1:0-391 GCF_002742485.1 Pseudomonas sp. 2822-17 | reverse complement strand
ATATAATGAATGAACTATTAAATTAGAATTATTTGGAGGAACTATGCTTACATTTGATCAAAAACTTGCAATTATCGAGTCTTTCCCAGAATTAGAACGTCGCGATGTATCCCTTAACCGTGTTAATTTTCATTATGTGAAAGGCGACAGTGATAAAAAAAATGTCGTATATCACTTGCATCCAAACGGAAATGGATTTGTTTATGCTGCAAAGCTTAAAGTGCCGAAAAAAGATCCTAAAGGGATGGTTAATATCCGAGATTTTTCAGAAGAAGAGTTACGTTCTATCATTGAACGCTCAATTGACTCTCTTCAATCAAACGAAGTTAGTGAAGTAGAGGAAACTCATCAGAATATTGATGAAATATGGATGGACAAAGAAGGACATAAG
>NZ_LJRZ01000539.1:0-395 GCF_002742485.1 Pseudomonas sp. 2822-17 | reverse complement strand
GTCCCAATCACCTTTTTTGAGCATCTACCACTTAAACCTAGAGATGAAGTTGGAGATGACGGAAAGACTGTCATGGATGGTGTTCCAGACAATTCTATATGCTATCTGCACCCTGTGGGACTGGGTGGCTACGACAAGCATCCTAATGCAAAAGATAAGCAATTGTGGCAATACACGAAAGAGGAGCTTGCTGAGCTTGGAGATGCCGCAAAAGATTTCTTTACAGGAAATGCAGTTCTCCCGGTAGCTATGGGCGAAAACGTATATCTGAACAACGCGGTTCCAGGCAGTCATGAACCTAATGCGATAGTTTATGAGCAGAAGGGTATTAAAGTGGAGATCGACCCAGCACAAGGCAAGGTGCATGTACAGGTTAGGGAGCCAAGCTTGCTTCG
>NZ_LJRZ01000538.1:0-268 GCF_002742485.1 Pseudomonas sp. 2822-17 | reverse complement strand
GGTCAATTTAAATGTACAATCCAGTTTGTACGTCACTGAACGGGTGCTTTACTTTTCTTAATTTAAGTTAGTAATTAGAGGGTAGGTAAGAAACAATAGCAAGATCGGATATAGAAAAGCAAGGCAACAGCAAAGTATTCCAGCAATTGCGGTCCCTTTTCCTGGTTGTGGATTCTTATTTATCTCTAGTAGACTGAACACACCTATAATCAGACCAATGATAGCAAGTGGAAAACCAAGAAATGCAAAGACCGATAATATAATAGAT
>NZ_LJRZ01000537.1:0-179808 GCF_002742485.1 Pseudomonas sp. 2822-17 | reverse complement strand
CCGGAATACAACGGCGAGTGGTGTCTGAACCCAGAATTGACCAAGCAAGGCGGCAATGTAGACACCCCAGCGCTGGAGACGTATGCCGGTGACCATGTCTGTTTTTATGCCAGTGGGGCGGGTTACGGGCCTGAGCCGCTGGGCTGTGTAACGATTGAAAATGACGGGGACCTGGCATCCGTCAAGCTGTCGCCCTGCATCATCGCTTGTTTCTTCAACAAACCGATGACGCTGGACTACACGGTCAAGACCCCCAATGGTGAGGCCTCACAGCGATCGCCCGAACAGGTGGTCAGCGTTTTGGTGCCTCAATTCCCCCACTCGGGCATTGAAGAGGCAACGGACGGTAAAGTGGATCTGCGCACGTTCGCAGGGGATGCAATGGCGACTGTGCCCGTCTGGGATTATGCAGAGTGCTCGAACACGTGTTGGATGTGGATCACGGGGACGCGTGAAGACGGCAGCGCTTACCGGTTCGACATTTTGACGAATGCCGCTGTTACGGATGACTGGAAGACGCATGGGGTTGATGCGTCTATCCCGAGGGCAGAGCTGCAAAAGCTGGCGGATTGCAGCAGTTTTGAACTGCATTTTTCAGCGACCTTTTGTGATGCCGATGATTTGGCAGAGGCTCATGCATTTCCGGCCCAGGCGTTTGAAATCGAGCAAGAGGCTCTGGTCCTGCCTGCGCCTGAAGTTGTCGAAGCGGTGGGCTCTGATTTGACTGCCTGGAATGGGCGTAACGGTGTACAGGTCAAAGTGGATTACGTCGGCAACAACCCCAAGCACTCCATCAGTCTTTGCTGGAAAAAGGCGGACGGTACTTGCTGGCCGCTGGCTTCCAAACCGGGGAGTACAGCGGGCGCTGTGATCTTTGAGCTGCCGGCGGAAGCGGTGATCGAAAGCATGGGTAAAACAGTGCCAATCACCTATACCGTGAATACAGCGTGCAAGGTGCAGACCTCGCCGCCTTTGAACTTGAAGATCAGTAAGCCGGTGCGTCTACCCACTCCCGCAGTGAGGGAGGCCACGCCATACGCCACTCAAGGTGGGGTTTTAGATTTGCGTGCTTTTGCCGGTGATGCTCATATCACAGTGGAAAAGTGGTGGTTCATATTGTTAGGGCAGGTCGGATGGCTCAAATGTACGGGCACCGCCGACGCGAATGGATCCCCTTACACCATCAATGTGGCAATTGCCGCACCGATCACCTCTAGTGATCTGTCCGGTGGCTTGGAAAAACTACTTCCACGTGCAGAGCTGGAGAAGTTGCGTAACTTAACTCCGTTGGTGGTTGAATACATGGCGACGCCAGATGTCGGTGGTGTTCAGAGCAATGCGATTACGTTCCCCGTATTGAACCTGAAGTTCACTAAACCCTTCCGCGATCTATCGGACTTTACTGCTAATGGAGATCTCAACGGTTGGCAGCGGGGGCCTGCGGCGGCGGACCCAAGGGACTTGGTACATCATCGGGAAGAGGACGGTAACGGGTGTTTGTTTAATTACACCTATTCAGAGACCAGTAATGGCGTTTTATTGTCAAAAGCCATTCATGGATTCGAGGTAGGTCGCAAATATAGTTTCAGTATTGCGGTGAAGCGTTTCAATCTGGCAGGTGCTGCTCCGCGTTTTTCGTTGAACGTAAATAGTGTTCCTGTTACCGCGCAAACTGATTTTCCAAATATGGTTTGGGCCGCACTGACGGGCACGTTCACAGCGACCTCAGCGAGCATGTCGCTGAACATCTACTCTCATGTTTACACTGGTATAGGGAACGATTATCTCTTGGATAAGATTTATGTGAGAGAGGTGTAACGGTAAGCTCTAAACGACGGAGTAAAGTCGAACACTTCTATTTTTTTGAGTAGAAGTGTTCGATAGTTGTGCGGGTGGCACATTTGTCATTCCCGCACGAACCTGTCGGCATTATTTCGGCCCTAATATCTTCACCAACTTATCCGGCGACGGCGCCCCCTGCTGTTGCTGCAAGCCACCCTTGTCATCCAGGTAGAAAATCGCCGGCGTCGCCGACAACTCCAGCTCATCCATCAACTTCATATTGGCATCGAGCTTGGCTTCGATATCGGCCGGGATCTTCGCCATTGCCTGCAATTTACTGCCCTTGCCGGCGGCTTCGTGTTCTTCCAGGGCTTTTTGCGGGTCTTTGGCGGCGAACAGGGCGGCGGACTTGGCCGCGCTGTCTTCGCGGATGATGCCGACCATGATGTGGCGCAACTGCACCTTGCCGGCCTTGACCCATGGCCGCGCCTGTTCCCAGAACATGTTGCAGTACGGGCAGTTAGGGTCGCTGAACAGGTAGACGATGCGTGGCGCTTTAACGTCGCCGTCCTGGATCCAGCTGCTTTTTTCCATCTTGGCCCAGACTTCCTTGGCCATCGGCGCGTACACCAGTTTTTCCAGGGGCGCGGTGCTCAGGTCATTGCCCTGGGCGTCGTACAGGTTGCCGGCGATCACGCTTTTGCCGTCGGCGGCCAGGTACAGCGCCATGCCGCGGTTCTGGTATTGCGCGGCGTAGCCGGTAAGGCCGCTGGGGGCGTCGAATTTGCCGATGATCCTGGCGCCCTTGGCTTCGATCTGTTTGATCGGCGCCGGCCAGTCTTCGGCCTGGGCCAGGGTGGCCGCCAGCGTCAGCGGCAGTAGGGTCAGCAGGTGGCGGAGGCTTGGCATGTCGGTTTCCTTGTGGCAGCAGGGGCGGTGTCGAAGGGTTCCATGGCACGGGCCAGGCTGGCCTGGGACAACTCGCCCAAGTGGCTGTTGATCAGGCGTCCGTCGGCTTGGTAGAACAAGGTGGTCGGCAGGGCCATGGAACCCACGGCCTGGCCGAGGCGGCCGCTGGCGTCAAACAGGACGTTGTCCAGGTTCAGGCCCTGGGTGGCCAGGTAGGTGCTGACGCTTTGCATGCTTTCTGCCTGGTTGACGAACAGGAAGGTCACGTCAGGGCGCATGCGTTGGGCACTTTCCAGCACCGGCATTTCGCGCCGGCAGGGCGGGCACCAGGTGGCCCACAGATTGATCACCAGCGGGCCGCCCTGGTAATCCGCCAGTTGCACCACTTCGCCATTGGCGTTGCGCAGGGTGATGTCCGGCAGGCGCGTGCCTTTTTCATACACGCTCAAGGACAGGCTGGTCATGCCCCAGAACAGCAGGCCGGTGATGACCCCGGCGCTCAGTGGCTTACGCAGCGCCGGGCGGCGCCAGCCGTAGGCCAGCGCACCGAGGATCAGGGCGATGATGCCGGGCCAGGCGAGGAAGCCGCCGTCGCGCAGGTCGACCATCTGCAGCCAGTCGTTGCTGTAGTAGCTCCAGTACATCAGCACAAAGCTGACGCGTGCCGCGAGCATGCCCAGCAGGAACAGGCTGAACAGCACCGATTCCGGGTTCTCACCGCCACGCTTGGCCACGCGCCAGCCCACCAGGGTGGCGAGAATCAACGCGCTGATCAGCAGAATGTGATTCAGCGCGATGGCGAAGGTGCCGATGGTCAGGGTCAGCATCAGAGGGCGTCCCGGGCTTGGGTCCAGCGTTGCAGGAAGGCGTCGGCATTCACTTCGCCGGTGATGCGTTGGGCGCGGCGCTCTTCACCGTCGGGGCCGATCCAGACGAAGCTCGGTGGCCCCGGTACTTTGTAGCGGCCCAGCAGTTCGCGGCTGGCGGCATTGTCGGCGGTGACGTCCAGGCGCAGCAGGCGTACGTCTTTGAGGGCGTCGAGGACTTTGGGTTGGCCGAACACCTGTTTTTCCATGATCTTGCACGACACGCACCAGTCGGCGTAGTAGTCCACCAGCACCCATTGGCCCTGGGCCTTGGCGCTGTCGAGTTGATTTTGCAGGACGGCGGGGTCGTTGATGGTCATGAAGGCGTCATGGGCGGTGGGCGCACCGGCGACCTGCGCGCCGCGGTACACCTTCAGCGGTTGCCACAGATCGTCGCCGCCACCGGCCGCGCCCACCACCAGCACTGCGCCCCACAGGCCCAGCACCAGGGAACCGGCGCCGAATACCTTGGCCGCCAGGCCGTACTCGCGGGCCAGGGTCCAGCCGCAGTAGGCCATCACCAGCGCCAATGCGCCCCACAGGCCGATCCACAGGCTTTCGCCGACCACCGGGCGAATCATCAGCACGGCGGTACCCAGGAACAGGAAGCCGAAGATGCCCTTGAGCACGTTCATCCAGTTGCCCGGCTTGGGCAGGAAGCGGTTGCCCACGGTCACCAGCAGCAACAGTGGAACACCCATGCCGATGCCCATGTAGAACAGGATCAAACCACCGTGCAGCGCATTGCCGCTTTGCGCGATATACAGCAGGACGCCCGCCAGTGGCGCGGTCATGCAAGGCCCGACCAACAGGCCGGACAGCGCGCCGAGCACCCCGGCGCCGATCAGGCTGCCACCGCTTTGCTTGCGGCTGACGTTGTCCAGGCGATCGCGCAGGAAGGCGGGCAGTTGCAGTTCAAAGAAGCCGAACATCGGCAGGGCGAGGATCACGAACAACGCGGCGAAACTGCCGAGAATCCAGGAGGTTTGCAGCAGCGCGGCGAGATTGGCGCCGAGCAATGCCGCCAATACGCCGAGCGCCGCATACACCAGCGCCATGCACACCACGTAGCTGCTGGCCAGGGCAAAACCACGGCGAGGACTGGCGCCACTGCCCGCCACCAGGCCGGCGAGGATTGGCAGCATCGGCAGTGAACACGGCGTAAATGCCAGCAGTAGGCCCAGGCCGAAGAACACCAGCAGGCTCCAGCCCAGGCTGCGCTGTTGCAGGCCGCTGGCCAGGCTCTGGTCCTGGGCTTGCGCGGTGGCGGCGACGGCGGGGTTGCCGCCCAGGTCTACAGTGATCGACTGCGGCGGGTAGCACAGGCCTGCATCGGCGCAGCCCTGCCAGCCCAGTTTGACCTGGCCGGTGGCCCCGGCGGGTAGCTTCACTTCCAGGCCCTGGCGATACACTTCCTGCTCGCCAAAGAACTCGTCGCTATGGGCCTCGCCTTGCGGCAGTGCCGGCTGGGCGGCCAGGCCTTCGAACTTCATGCGCTGCTTGTACAGGTAATAACCGTCGGCAATTTGCCAATACAACTGGGTCTCGCCACTTTCAAGACGTTCGGAAGTAAAGGTAAAGGCCTTGCCCACCGGGAGGAAATCGGGTTTGGTCTCAAACGGGTTGCCCGGCGCGGCCTGGGCCAACCCGGCGAACAACACCAGCAGAAAGGTAAACAGATGCCGCATGGTCAAGCCTTAGTCCGATACAAGTGAGGCACACAATGTGTGGCGTTGATTAACCGATGATTAACCGAGGGCTATTCTAAAGTGTACGGAATATCTGAGCGTGACTCTTTTCACGGCATAATCTGCGCTTAATCCGCTGCACCTTTAATCCCCCCATCTTTCATGAAGGGTTCACCATGCACGTACTGGTCTGTGAAGACGACGAACTGATTGCCAGCGGCATCGTGGCCGGCCTCACCGCCCAGGGCTTTACGGTTGAGCGCGTGGCCACGGCGGCGGCTGCGCGGGCGATGCTCAAGGCGGCGACCTTCGACATCATGGTGCTCGACCTCGGCCTGCCCGACGAAGACGGCCTCAAGCTGTTGCAGCAACTGCGCAGCCAGGGCCTGGAGATTCCGGTGCTGATCCTCACTGCGCGGGATTCGGTGACCAACCGCGTCGACGGCCTGCAAGCCGGCGCCGATGACTACCTGCTCAAACCCTTCGACCTGCGCGAACTGGCTGCCCGCCTGCAAACCCTGCTGCGCCGGATGGCGGGGCGCAGCGTCAACCTGATCGAACATGGCCGGTTGACCTATGACCCCAGCAGCCGCGAAACCCTGTTGGGCGGCCAGCCGGTGGATCTGTCCCGGCGTGAACAAGCGCTGCTGCAGGCGCTGCTGCACAACAAGGGCCGTGTGCTGTCCAGCGAGCAGCTCAAGGACAGCGTCTACGGCTTCAACGATGAGCTGGAGAGCAACGCCCTCAACGTGCATATCCACCACCTGCGGCGCAAATTGGGCAATGGCATTGTCGAGACCGTGCGCGGCCTGGGCTATCGCCTGGGCCCGGCGGATGACGGCGAGAACGCTTCGTGAAAAGCCTGCGCCTGCGCCTGACTTTCAAGCTCGGCGCCGCCTTCGTGCTGATCTGGGCCCTGGCAGCGGCCTGGATGCTCAACGACCTGCGCAACCAGATGATGTTCTCCCTCGACCAGCGCCTGGTGGCGTCGGCACGCATGGTGGCGGGGCTCACCGAGCAGATGCCGGGCCTGGCCAGTGTCAGCGGCGGCGCGCATTTCAGTGCCGAGCAACTGCACGTGCCGGGCGGCATGGCCTGCCAGGTCAGTTCCTTGCGCGGGGAAATCCTGGCGCGCAGCCACACCACGCCGGATCAGGGCCTGGAGTCGCAACGCAGCGGTTTTCGCGACCAGATGATCGACGGCGTGGGCTGGCGCAGCTTTACCCTGTCCCGTGGCGACCTGCTCATTACCACCGCCGACCGCCAGGTTGAGCGCGAGGCCCTGAACCTGTCGATCCTGCTGGCGGCGTCGGTGCCGGTGGGCGTGGCCATGCTCGGTTGCCTGTGCCTGCTGTGGCTGGGCATCGGCCAGAGCCTGCTGCCGCTCAACCGCATGCGCGACGCGCTGATGCGGCGCAGTGCCGATTCCCTCGAACCGCTGCAGATCCACCCGCTGCCCAGCGAACTCAAACCGCTGCTGGACACCCAGAACCAACTGTTGCAACGCATCGCCAAGACCATCGAGCGTGAACGCCGTCTCACCGGCGATGCCGCCCACGAACTGCGCAGCCCGCTGACGGCGATCAAGACCCACCTGCAAGTGGCGCGCATGACCGAAGGCGCGGCCCGCGACCAGTCCCTGGCCCACGCCGAGGAGGGCGCCGACCGCTTGCACCGTACCCTGGAGCAGTTGCTGCTGTTGGCCCGGGTGGAAGGCAGCCTGTCGTTTGACGATGGCCTGCAGTCCAGCGCCGAAGAAGTCGCACGGCTGGCGATCCAGGATGCCAATGCTGGCGATAATTCGCGCATCGATCTGATCCTGCCGCACAACCTGTCCGCTGCCCCGGTGGAAATGCCCGTGGGCCTGGCGGTTGCCGCCCTGCGTAACCTGCTGGACAACGCCTTGCGCCATACGCCGGCGGACACGCGGGTAGAGCTGAGTGTGTTCACCGCGCCAGATCAAGTGGTGTTCCGCGTGCGCGACTATGGCAAGCAGATTTCCAGTGAAGACCTGCAATACCTGACCCAGCGCTTCTGGCGCAATGGCAACAGCGAAGGCTGCGGCCTGGGCCTGGCGATCGTGCAAGCAATTGTGCAGCGCTGCTCCTGTTCACTGACATTCGACAGCCAGGCCGATGGCCTGCGTGTCGAGTTGGGCATGCCGCTGCGACGCTGAACGCCGTCCTTTCAAGTGCCAAATAATTACCACCCTCCTGACGTTCAAGTCTTCAGGATGGCGCTAATTTTTTTGCGCTTGAACGGGCCGAATGACTCGGCCTGTATTGAAAAGGATGGTTCTTATGTTGGTCATCGACACCAGTTTCCCAGCCAGGCACTTCAACGACCGCAACGGCGAGCCTGTGGGGCAACTGATCCTGCATTACACCGCCGCGCCGTTCGCGTCCTCCCTGCGAACCCTGACCCAGGACGGGGTCAGCGCCCACTATCTTCTGCCTGATCCCGATGAGCCCGGCTACCGCGCTGCCGGGTATGACGAACTGCGCGCGTTTCGTCTGGTGGATGAAACCAAGCGTGCGTGGCATGCCGGGGCGAGCCAATGGGCTGGGCGGGATAACCTCAATAGCCGTTCGATTGGTATCGAGATCGTCAACCTGGCGCGGGATGACGCGGGGGTGTTTACCTTTCCTGCGTACGCCCAGGAGCAGGTTTCGGTGTTGATTGCACTGGTGCGCGACATCCTCGGGCGTTACCCGCAGATCGGTCCGGCGGATATTCTCGGGCATTCGGACGTGGCGTATTGGCGCAAGAGTGATCCAGGGCCCCGGTTGCCTTGGCGATGCTTGTACGACGCCGGGGTTGGCGCCTGGTTTGATGAGGCGACGCGGGCGATGTACCAGCGTCGGTTTGGTGTGGGGCTGCCACCGGAGGTAGAGGTCGAGCGGGCGTTTGAGCGGTATGGGTATAAGCCGGCGCAGAACCGACAGGCGTTTGCACAGCGCACGCGGGCGTTCCAGATGCACTTCAGACCGCGAGATTACAGGGGCGTGTTGGATGCCGAGACGTGCGCGATCCTGTATGCCCTGAACGAAAAATACCGGGGACTTTGACGCCGAGTACCGTTCAACTGCATCCGCTAACGATCAATAGCCCTAAATCCCTCAGCCGCTGATGCGTTTCCAGAACAGGAAATCCGTGCGCATGCCCTTGGGCCAGACGCCAACGGATTGGCAGTTTGGTCACCATCATCAGCGTATTGAGGGACAGAGAGATGTCAGTCGCTACCAGCCGTATCGAAAGCGCCCCGGTGTATGGCAGCCCGGCGCCTGCGGAAACGCTCTACCAGTTCGATGAAACACCGCTGTTGGCCCGTCAACGCCAGCAGGAGTCCAACGCCCGCAGTTACCCCCGGCGCATTCCCCTGGCGCTCAAGCGTGCCAAGGGTATTTATGTGGAAGACGTGGAAGGCCGCCAGTTCATCGACTGCCTGGCCGGCGCCGGCACGCTGGCGCTGGGGCATAACCACCCGGTAGTGATCGAAGCCATCCAGCAAGTGCTGAGTGACGAACTGCCGTTGCACACCCTCGACCTGACGACACCGGTCAAGGATCAATTCGTACAGGATCTGTTTGGCCTGTTACCGGCCGAGCTGGCGCGGGAAGCCAAGATTCAGTTCTGTGGCCCTACCGGCACCGACGCGGTGGAAGCTGCGCTGAAACTGGTACGTACCGCCACCGGGCGCAGCACCGTGCTGTCGTTCCAGGGTGGCTATCACGGCATGAGCCAAGGCGCCTTGAGCCTGATGGGCAGCCTGGGGCCGAAGAAACCCTTGGGTGCGTTGCTGGGCAATGGCGTGCAGTTTCTGCCATTCCCCTATGACTACCGCTGCCCGTTTGGTCTGGGCGGTGCGCAAGGTGTGCAGGTCAATCTGCATTACCTGGAAAACCTGCTCAACGACCCGGAAGCCGGGGTATTGCTGCCCGCAGCGGTGATTGTTGAAGTGGTGCAGGGTGAGGGCGGCGTCATCCCGGCCGACCTCGACTGGCTGCGCGGCCTGCGGCGGATCACCGAGCAGGCGGGCGTGGCGTTGATCGTCGATGAAATCCAGAGCGGTTTTGGACGCACCGGCAAGATGTTCGCCTTTGAACACGCCGGCATCATTCCGGACGTGGTGGTGATGTCCAAGGCCATCGGCGGCAGCTTGCCGCTGGCGGTGGTGGTGTACCGCGATTGGCTCGACACTTGGCTGCCGGGCGCCCATGCCGGTACGTTCCGTGGCAATCAGATGGCGATGGCGGCGGGTTCGGCGGTGATGCGCTACCTCAAGGAACACGACCTGCCCGGCCATGCGGCAGCAATGGGCGAGCGCCTCGGCGAACACCTGCGCATCCTGCAACGGGACTTCCCGCAGTTGGGCGATATTCGCGGCCGCGGGCTGATGCTCGGGGTGGAGTTGGTGGACCCGGACGGTACCCTCGACATCCAGGGCCACCCACCGGTGCACCGCCAATTGGCGCCGCTGGTACAGCGCGAGTGCCTCAAGCGCGGACTGATCCTGGAACTGGGCGGCCGTCATGGCAGCGTAGTGCGCTTCCTGCCGCCGCTGGTGATCACCGCCGCAGAAGTCGACCGTGTGGCCGAGATCTTCGGGCGCGCCCTGGCCGCCGCTGTGGCCAGCCTCTAATTTTTCGACGGTTTGGTACGTTTCTACAGATATCAGTGCTGCGCGTGGTGCGCAGCCAGTTTTTTTGCGATGGAGAACAGCAATGACCTCAGTATTTGACCGCGACGACATCCTGTTTCAGGTAGTGGTCAACCATGAAGAACAGTATTCCATCTGGCCCGACTACAAGGCCGTGCCGGAAGGCTGGCGCACCGTAGGCAAGAGCGGCCTGAAGAAAGAGTGCCTGGCCTACATCGAAGAAACCTGGACCGATATGCGCCCGTTGAGCCTGCGCCAGAAGATGGATGGCGCGGCACTGGCCTGAGGTAATCAGGCTTTATGTGGCGAGCGGGCTTGTTGTGGTGAGCGGGGCAGGCCCGCTCACCACAACAAGCGAGCTTGGCAACGGTGGGTGCGATGCCTTCAAGCTTCCTTCTCTTTCTCCAGCCCACCCGACGCCCCCGTGACCACCTGCACACTCAAGCGCGGTGTGGCCAGGTCCAACCCCGCTTCGTCCAGATGCCGTTTCAGCGACAGGTTGAACGCCCGCGACACTTCCCACTGTTTGATCGGCGCCGTTTTGAACCGTGCCCGCAGGATTGCGCTGCCTGACTCAAAACTTTCCACGCCCTGAATCTCCAGCGGCGACCAGATGTTGCGGCGCTGCAGCGGGTCGTTGCGCATTTTCTGGCCGACATCGCGGATCAGCTTGATCGCGTTATCAATGTCCATGTTGTACGGGATCGCCACGCGGAAGATCGCGTAGCCGAACTCCCGCGAGTAGTTCTTGATGCTCTTGATCTCGCTGAACGGAATCGTGTGCACAATCCCGTCGATGTCGCGCAGGCGCACGGTGCGGATAGTCAGGCCCTCGACGGTGCCGAGGTGGCCGCCCACGTCCACGTAGTCATCGATTGCCAGGGAGTCTTCGATGATGATGAACAGGCCGGTGATCAAATCCGCCACCAGCGACTGCGCACCAAAACCGATGGCCAGGCCGATTACACCGGCACCGGCCAGCAGCGGCGTGACGTTCATGCCCATGTTCGCCAGGGCGACGATGGCGGCGATGATGAAAATCGTCACGAAAAGCACGTTGCGGATCAACGGCATCATGGTCTGCGCCCGCGCATTGGCCAGGCCTTTGCGCGAGCGGGTGAGGGCGTGGTGAATTGCCGTGTCGCTGAGGATCCAGATCAACCAGGCAAACAGCAGCGTGCCTGCCAGGCCGAACAGTTTGACCGCGATTTCATGACCGTCGCCTTCGGTAAAGCCAATCAGCGACAAGCCCCAGACCCGCAGGCCCAGTTCGATAAACACCAGCCACACCACCAGGTGAGCCAGGGTGTAGATGAAGCTTTTCAGGCGCTCGGAGTACAGCGCATGGCGCTTGTGCCCGCGTTGCGGCTTGAGGGCATGGCGACGCACCAGGCCGTTGATCACCATGCACAACACCAGCAATACCGTGCACAGCAGCGATTGACGCAGGGCGGTGCTGGTGTCGCCGGCAGAGACGAACGTGGCAAACAGGGAAATACCTACCAGCAGCAGGGCCGGGATGTACCAGAACGAGCCGATGATCTCGATGGTGTCACTGAGGGCGCGCCGTGTGAGGCGGCGTGACAGCGGCTGGTTGCGGATCAGGTGGGCGATCGGCCGGCGAAAACGCAGGATAAACACGCCGGTGGACAGCGCCGCCATCACATTGGCGACGGTTGCGGCGGTGTGCGACAGGTGTTGGCCGAGGGCCGTTACCAGGCGCGGGTCGCTCAGGGCTTCGCCAAAGGCGGCGAAGCTGCCGATCCACCACAGCGGACGAAAGGCCTGGTGCCGCAGGATGTACAGCGCGCGATGGCGGTGCGGGCCGTCGAGTAGCGAGAAGGCGATCACGCAGATGGCCGAGAAACAGGTGCCGACCACCAACGCATAAGCCAGTACCATCGCCAGGGACTTGCCCAGGGACGAGGGCAGCGCGTAGCTCATGTACACGGTGATCACCAGCGCGATCAGCCACGGCCCGAGTTTGCGCAGGGCAAAGCGCACCATGTCCCAGGTACGTGGGTGCTGCGGCAACTCTTCAGGCAGGCCGAACCGTTCGCGGATGCGGTGGCTGAGCCATATCAACGCATAGGCGAGCAGGCTCCACACCGCCAGAATCAGCGCGAAACCAAAGATGATCGGCAGCCATTCGCTGGCCGGCAGCATCAGCGCATCGAGCTCGTCCTTGGCCAGGTCGATCTCATTGGACCAGCGCCCCAGAGGGCTGTCGTTACCGGAAAACTGTTGCTCAAGGGTCGACAGCGTGTTGCCGATCAGCCCAAGCACACCTTGCTCGGCGGCCGGCTGGGCTTTTTGCGTGGCGGCACGCAGCTTTTTCAGGTCGCTGAGCAGTTGGGTGCGTTGCTGGTCGTTTTCCAGGGTCTTGATCACCTCGTCCAGCGATTGGCCGAGGGGCACTTCTGCCTGGGGCTGTGACTTGTTGGTGCTGCCCAGCAGGCCGGGCAGGCCGACCGCCTGGGCAGACGCCAGGGGCAGCAGGGTGAGCAGGGCGATCAGCAGGTAGCAGGGCAGAGCAAACAGACGGGAAAACACGAGGCGTTCAACCTTGGAAACGACGGGTTGAGCGAGTGTACGAGTGCACGGGTCATTCGGCCAGTTTGGCGAGGATCTTGTACACCACCGTGCCCAGGATCAGCAGCATACCGATCCACATGCCGAACACGCCGAGGGGTTTGTCGCGAAAATTGAAGCCGACCGCGAGCATGATCATGCCGATCAGGATAGGGATAAGCATGGCGTGGAAGGAAGACATGGAGATCATGGGGCGACGGCCTTGTCGGAGTGGGAATACTGACAAGTCTAGGTCGGATTGCGGGAAGTGCAGGTGATATAGATCAGGTGTACGCAAAACCAAATGTGGGAGGGGGCTTGCCCCCTCCCACATTTTTGACTGTATTCAGCCTTTGGATCAGGGCAAGTCGTGGCTGGCGTAGAACGCGCCCAACACCTTCACCAGATGCGCCAGGTCATGGCTGCCGCACAGTTCACGAATGGAATGCATGGCAAACGTCGGCAGGCCGATGTCCACGGTGCGCACGCCCAGGTGGCTGGCGGTGATCGGGCCGATGGTCGAGCCGCAACCCATGTCGCTGCGCACGACAAAGCTCTGTACCGGCACTTCCTCGGCCATGCACAGATGGCGGAAGAAACCGGCGGTTTCGCTGTTGGTGGCGTAGCGCTGGTTGCTGTTGACCTTGATCACCGGGCCGGCGTTGAGCTTGGGGCCGTGGTTGGCGTCGTGCTTGTCGGCGTAGTTCGGGTGCACGCCGTGGGCGTTGTCCGCAGACACCAACAGAGATTTCTGAATGGTGCGTACGAACTCATCACCTTCGGGCAACAGGCGGCGCAGGGTCTGTTCCAGCATCGGGCCATCGGCGCCGCAGGCCGAGCAGGAACCGACTTCTTCGTGGTCGTTGCACACCAGCACGCAGGTTTCGTCGCTTTCGCTGGTGAGCAAGGCTTGCAGGCCGGCGTAGCAGGACAGCAGGTTGTCCAGGCGCGCGCCGGCGATAAAGTCGCCATTAAGGCCAATCACGGCCGCACTCTGGGTATCGTAGAAGCTCAGCTCGTAGTCGAGCACCACGTCGGCGTTCAACCCATGCTCGCGTGCCAGTTGCTCGGTGAGCACGGCACGGAAGTCCACGCGCTCGTCACCGGCAAATTGCGCGAGGATCGGCGGCAGTTCGGTCTGGGCATTGATCGCCCAGCCCTGGTTGGCTTCACGGTTCAGGTGAATAGCCAGGTTGGGGATGATGGCGATGGGCAGTTTGAAGTCGATCAGCTGGCTTTCGACCTTGCCGTCGCGGCGGAACGTCACGCGGCCGGCCAGGGACAGGTCACGGTCGAACCACGGGGCCAGCAAGGCGCCACCGTAGACTTCCACACCTAATTGCCAGAAACCCTGGCGTTGCAGCTCGGGCTGGGGCTTGACCCGCAGGCACGGGCTGTCGGTATGGGCGCCGACCAGGCGAATCCCGCCCTGCAGCGGCGAGTGGCGGCCGAGCTTGAAGGCGATGATCGAGGAGTCATTGCGGGTCACGTAATAGCGACCGTTGGCTTCGGTGGTCCAGGTTTCGCGCTCGTCGAGACGCTGGTAACCGGCCGCTTCCAGGCGCTGGGCCAGGGCGGCAGTGGCATGAAAAGGAGTAGGGGAGGCCTTGAGGAAGTCGATCAGGCCTTGATTCAACGCTTCGCGCATAAATAGCTCCAGACAGCAGTGCGCGGAGTTTACCGTCCGATGGCCAGAAGTGCACAGAACAAATGTGGGAGGGGGCTTGCCCCCGATAGCGGTAATCCGTAGCAGCTGCCGAGCGCAAGCGAGGCTGCGTAGCGGACGTATTGACACCCCACGATCTGCGGGGCTCCCAACGCAGCCTCGCTTGCGCTCGGCAGCTGCTACACCGCAATCGGGGGCAAGTCCCCTCCCACATTTGACTGTGTTCACCGCTTAAAAGGGGGCAGGGCACTCAAAGCGCAAGCGCTCACCGCTTTGCGGGTGCGTGAAGCTCAGCATGCTCGCGTGCAAACACAGGCGCGGCCAGGCAGCCAGTGCCTGTTCATGTGCGTACAAGCCATCACCGAGCAACGGGTGCCCAATGGACAGCATATGCACACGCAGCTGATGCGAGCGCCCGGTGATCGGCGTCAGCTCCACGCGGCACCAGTCCCCACAGCGCTCCAGCACTTTCCAGAAGGTCAGCGCATGCTTGCCGAACTCATGGTCCACCACATGGCGGGGCTTGGTCGGTGGGTCGTAGCGCAGGGGCAGGTCGATGCTGCCGCTGTCCAGTTCCGGCTGGCCCCAGGCCAACGCGGTGTAGGCTTTTTCGGTTTCGCGGTCGTGAAACTGACGGGACAGTTCGCGATGGCTATCGGCGTCCCGGGCCAGCAGGATGATCCCCGAGGTTTCCCAGTCCAGTCGATGGACGATGCGGGCTTCGGGGTAGCCGTTTTCCTGCAGGCGGGTGATCAGGCAATCCTTGTTGTCGTCGGCGCGGCCAGGCACCGAGAGCAGCAGGGTCGGCTTGTTCACCACCAGGACAGCGTCGTCCTGATGCAGGATATGGATATTGGACAGCGGCATTAAACAGCCTCGCAACAAACGCCAACGGCGGCTCGACCACCCGGTTCCCGCAAGGGGATCAAGGTGATCGAGCCGCCGTGGCGGCCGCCTGTTCGATCAACGATCAGGCAGGGTGATATTGAGTTCCAGAATCGAGCAGCTGCCGTCATTTTCCAGAGCGACATGCACGTCATCGTTGCCGATATTGACGTACTTGCGGATCACCTCGACCAGTTCCTTCTGCAAGGCGGGCAGGTAGTCCGGGGTGCTGCGTTGGCCGCGTTCGTGCGCCACGATGATCTGTAGACGCTCTTTCGCGACCGACGCGGTGCTTGGCTTTTTGTTGGCGCGAAAGAAGTCGAGAAATTTCATTGTTTAGTTGCCTCCAAAGATACGCTCGAAGAATCCCTTCTTCTTTACATCGAGGAAGCGATGTTCCACGGACTTGCCCAGCAAGCGATCAACCGCATCGCTGTACGCCTGGCCGGCGTCGCTCTGGTCGTCAAGAATCACCGGCACGCCCTGGTTGGAAGCCTTCAGGACTGCTTGGGATTCCGGGATCACGCCCAGCAGGGTGACCGCGAGGATGTCCTTGACGTCTTCAACGCCAAGCATTTCGCCATTGTTGACGCGCTCAGGGTTGTAACGGGTGAGCAGCAGGTGCTCCTTGATCGGGTCTTCGCCTTTTTCGGCGCGTTGGGACTTGCTGGCCAGCAGGCCGAGCATGCGGTCCGAGTCACGCACGGAGGACACTTCCGGGTTGGTCACCACGATCGCTTCATCGGCGAAGTACATCGCCAGGTGAGCACCGGTTTCGATACCGGCCGGGGAGTCGCACACCACGTATTCGAAGGTTTCCTTCAGTTCAGCGAGGACTTTGCCTACGCCTTCCTTGGTCAACGCATCTTTGTCACGGGTCTGGCTGGCGGCCAGCACGTACAGGTTCTCAAGGCGCTTGTCCTTGATCAGGGCCTGTTGCAGGTTGGCTTCGCCGTTCACCACGTTGACGAAGTCATACACCACGCGGCGTTCGCAGCCCATGATCAGGTCGAGGTTACGCAAACCGACGTCGAAGTCGACGATGACTGTCTTGTGGCCGCGCAGAGCGAGACCGGTACCGATAGCGGCGCTGGTGGTGGTCTTACCCACACCACCCTTGCCGGATGTAACCACGAGAATCTTGGCCAAGGTGTTTCACCCCTAAGGAAAAAGGACTTTTCAGTCCCTGAAAAACATCTCTTGGAACTCGCCGCAGGCGGACAGCCATTGTAGGAAAAAGATGTGGTTTCCATCGGGAAACGCCAACTTCCAATTATTCCTACGCAAGTCTTGCCGGTTTCGCTGTGCTATCAGAGTCTAGAGATGCTTGGAAAATGCGGCAGTATCCGTTAAAGACGGATGATGTTCAACACGTCGCCCGAAAGGCTGACCTGCACCCCGGCCCCCCACAGCGGATCACGGCGCAAATCTTCGGAAACCTTGTACCGACCCGCGATGGACACTAGCTCAGCGGTCAATTGCTGGCAAAAAATACGGGCCTTGGTATCGCCCTTGATGCCGGCGAGGGCACGTCCGCGCATCGGGCCGTATACATGGATATTGCCATCAGCCAGAAGTTCCGCGCCGGGACTGACCGAGGAGATCACTACCAGGTCGCTTCCCTCTGCGTAAATTTGCTGCCCACCGCGTACGGGCGAGGTGATGATCTTTGTAGGCTTGATCGTCGGCTCCGGTGGTTTTTCCGGTTTTTTCTTCTCTTCACCGACCAATGGTTCGAGCGGACGCTCGCGTGCGCCGGACGGTGGCAGTACTGGCAGTTCAATGGCGATGGCTGCGGCAATGTCTTCGATACGGCTGGCACGAATGGCCAGCGTACGCAGGCCGTGGGAGCGGCACACGCGCATCAGGCCGGGCAGATCGACCGCGCCCTGGCCGGCAGGCAGTTTGTCCAGGGCCAGCACCAGCGGGGCGTTGTTGAAGAAATTGGGCGCCAGGGCGACCTTGGCGGCGAGCTGGCGGTCCAGGGCGTCGAGGTCGTTGCGGGCGAGTTCCAGCACGGTGATGGCGAGCATGCTGCCTTTCAGCTGGAACACGGGATCTTGGTCTAGCGGTTCGGTTTGGCTCATGGTCGGCATAAAGCGGCTTGTCACGAAAAGTGTCGAGACTTATAACGAGAACATCCACTGGCCGCAAGCCGGGTCGAACCGTTGTAGAATGCGCGGCCCTGTCTTTACCGGAATCTGTAATGGATCGCCCGCGTTTTCGAGCTGCATTTTTTCACCCGCGTTTCTGGCTGTTATGGCTTGGGCTCGGCCTGCTGTGGCTGGTCACCCAATTGCCGTACCGCGCCCTGCTGGCCATTGGTCGGTTGTTGGGTGCGGGCATGTACCGTGTGGCTGGCGAACGTCGCCGCATCGCCGCACGAAACCTGGAACTGTGCTTCCCGGAAAAAACCGTCGAAGAGCGTAAGCAGTTGCTCAAGGAAAACTTTGCCTCCACCGGCATCGCCTTCTTTGAGATGGCCATGAGCTGGTGGTGGTCGCGCCAGCGTCTGTCGCGCCTGGCCCACGTCGAAGGCCTTGAACACCTCAAGCAGGCCCAGTTGGATGGCAAGGGCGTGATCCTCATGGCCCTGCACTTCACCACCCTGGAAATCGGCGCGGCACTGTTGGGCCAGAAGCACACCATCGATGGGATGTACCGCGAGCACGGCAACCCGCTGTTCGACTTTATCCAGCGCCGTGGCCGCGAGCGCCACAACCTCGATTCCCTGGCCATTGAGCGCGAAGACGTGCGCGGCATGCTCAAGCTGCTGCGCGCCGGCCGCGCCATCTGGTACGCACCGGACCAGGACTACGGCGCCAAGCAAAGCATCTTCGTGCCGCTGTTCGGCATCCAGGCCGCCACCGTCACCGCCACCAGCAAGTTCGCCCGTCTGGGCAAGGCGCTGGTGGTGCCGTTCACCCAGGAACGCCTGGCGGATGGCAGCGGTTACCGCCTGGTGATCCACCCGCCGTTGACCGACTTCCCTGGCGAAAGCGATGAGGTGGACTGTCTGCGCATCAACCAGTGGGTCGAAGCCTCTGTACGCGAATGCCCCGAGCAATACCTGTGGACCCATCGCCGCTTCAAGAGCCGGCCACCGGGCGAACCCAAGCTGTACGAAAAACGCCGCCGATAAGACAGATTTTTCCCCGACACGGAGTGATGCGATGCGCCCAGCTGAACCGGTAACAGGCTTGATTCTTTCCGGCGGCGGGGCGCGAGCGGCGTATCAGGTGGGGGTGTTGGCGGCGATTGCCGAATTGCTGCCACCGGGGGCACCCAACCCGTTTCCGGTGATCGTCGGCACGTCGGCGGGGGCGATCAATGCGGTGAGCCTGGCCAGTGGGGCGATGGATTTCACGGCAGCCGTCCAGCGCCTTACAGCATTCTGGCAGGGCTTTCGCAGCCATCTGGTATTGCGCAGCGATTGGCCCGGTGTGATCCGTCAGGCGAGTCGCTTCCTGATCCACAGCCTGCTGGGTCTGGGGCGCCAATTTCCGGTAGCGCTGCTCAACAGTTCGCCACTGCGTGATCTGCTGCAGGACAAGCTGCATCTGGCAGGTATCGACGAGGCGATCCGGAACAAACATCTGCATGCGGTTGCGGTCACGGCGTTCGGCTATGAGTCCGGGCAAGCGGTGACCTTCTATCAGGGCGGCGGCACCATCAATGCCTGGCTGCGTCACCGCCGCATTGGCGTACCCACCGCGCTCACGGTAGAGCACTTGCTGGCCAGTTCGGCGATCCCGTTATTGTTTGCCCCGGTGAAACTCGACCAGGAGTATTTCGGCGACGGCGCAGTGCGCCAATCAGCACCGATCAGCCCGGCCCTGCACCTGGGCGCCAGCCGCGTGCTGGTGGTGGGCGTCAGCGGCAACCCACGGGGCAATGAGCCGGCGGTGCAACGCAGCTTCACCGGCCAGGAACCGACCCTGGCGCAGATCGGCGGGCATATGCTCAACAGTACGTTCATTGACAGCCTGGAAAGCGACATCGAGTTGCTGGAGCGCTTGAATCAGTTCAGTCATGCCGCGCCTGGGTTGGCGGCGGTAGAGGTGCTGGTGATTGCGCCGAGCCAGCCGATCGATGAAATTGCGGCGCGGCATCGCCAGGAATTGCCGGCGGCGTTGCGTCTGTTTCTGAGGGGGCCGGGGGCGACCAAGACGAGCGGGGCAGGGGTGTTGAGTTACCTGCTGTTCGAGGCGGGGTATTGCAGCGAGTTGATTGAGTTGGGTAGGAAAGATGCGCTGGCCAAGCGCGAAGAAATCAGCCGGTTCCTGGGACTTGAATCAATCTAAATGTGGGAGGGGGCTTGCCCCCCCCAACTAATTTTTTAGTGTCGGTTAGAAGTGATACTTGACCAGGAAGCTCGCTGTGTCCTGAGTCGTCTTGAACGCCCCAGAATCTTCGATCCCGTACTTGTTCTTCCAGTAGTCGTATTCAAAACCTACATACAATTGCTTGTCGCCCCAATGCAGCGCCTTGCCCAGGTCGTATTTAACCTGTGGGTTGAAGTGCAGGTTGGCGTGGTAGGTGCCACGGGCGTTCTTGTCGTTGTCCACCACCCAATCCATAAAGCCATCGATCAGGATGTCGGAGTTGCCCACCGGCAGGGTGTACGACCACACCGGGGTGATCTGCCAAACGCCATCACCCGGGCGATTGCCTTCGGTCTGGCGCTGGTAGAAGTTCAGCTGGAAGTAGTCGAAACCAGGGATGTTCAAATCGAACGCCGGGCCGAGCAGGTACGATTCGTTATCGCCTTCGCCGAACTCGTAAGTGAAGGCCAGCAGCACATCCTTGATCGGGCCGAAGGACAGGTCTTTGTCGAGGATCTTGCCGAATGACAACCGTGGGCTGATCTCGCCGTAGTAGGTGCTTGGGCCGACGTTGCCGTCTTCCTTGCCGTTGTAGAAGATGCGGTCGACGAATACAAAGTTGTCGCCGTACTTCCACGCATCGGCGTGTTCGAACGTGACGGTTTGCTGGATCTGCGGGTTCACGGTAAAGCTCTTGCCCCACAGGTACGTCAGGCTGTTGTTCTGCCACTGCAACAAGTCACCGGCCACGGCCTGGCCACCCGCCAGCAGGGATCCTGCCAGCATCAGGCCTTTGAACATAGGTTTCATTCGGTTGCTCCCGAGTTAAGATTTTGTGGTTTTTCTTCTACGCAGGCGCTCTAGTGCGGCGCCTTTTGGATCGCTGAAAGTGGTCTGAATGGTCAGCTTTATGGTCATAGCAAGAGCCGCGCCAAGGCGCTAAACAACCGTCAATTCAAGCGGGCGCGGAGAATACTGGCTCTCACGTCTTGGCTCAAGTGCGCCGTTACAGCGCGCACAGGACAACAATGGAGCACTTGTCAGGTGTGGGCGGGGTCGACGGCGGGGCGTTCTGAACCGCCGAGGATGTTGAACAGGATATTCAGCGACAAGGCGCTGAGGGTGGCCATGGCGATGCCGCTGTGGGTTATCGGGCTCATCCACAACGGCAGTTGCGCGAAGAACTCCGGGCGCACCACGGGGATCAGGCCCATGCCGATGCTGACGGCCACCAGCAACTGGTTGCGACGGTCGGCGATATCCGCCTCCTGGAGGATCTTGATACCGGTGGCCGCAACCATGCCGAACATCGCAATCGCCGCCCCGCCGAGTACTGCCGGTGGAATCGACGCCACCAGGTACGCGGCCTTGGGCAGCAGGCTGAGCACAATCAGGAACGCGCCCGCCATGATCGTCACCGAGCGGCAGCGCACGCCGGTCATCTGCACCAGGCCGATGTTCTGTGCAAACGAGGAGTGGGTGAAGGTGTTGAAAAAGCCGGCGAAGAACGACGCACCGGCATCACACAGCAAGCCGCGACGCAGCATCCTGGGCGACACTTCCTGGCCGGTGATCTTGCCCAGGGCGAGGAACATCCCGGTGGATTCCACGAAGATAATCACCACCACCAGGCACATCGACAGGATGGGCGCCAACTCGAACTTGGGCATGCCGAAGTGCAGCGGTGTCACCACCTGCACCCATGGCGCCTGGGCCAGGCCGCTGAGATCGACCATGCCGATGACGCCACACAGACCGTAGCCCAGGCCCATGCCGATCAACACCGAAATGTTCACCCAGAAACCGCGCATGAAGCGGTTGATCAACAAGATGGTGCCCAGTACCAGCGCCGCAATCGCCAGGTAAATCGGCGAGCCGAAGGTGGCTGCCGCGCTGCCGCCGCCGGCCCAGTTCACGGCTACGGGGAACAGCGACAGGCCGATGGCGGTAATCACGGTGCCGGTGACCAACGGCGGAAAGAAGCGCACCACCTTGGACATGAACGGCGCGATGATCATGCCGAAGAACCCGGCGGCGATGGTTGCGCCGAAGATCCCCTGCAGGCCGATACCCGGCATGCCGGCCATGGCAACCATGCTGCCGACGGCGGCGAAACTGGCGCCCATCATCACCGGCATGCGGATGCCCACCGGGCCGATGCCGAACGACTGGACCATGGTGGCGATGCCGGCGACGAGCAGGTCGGCATTGATCAGGAACGCGATTTCTTCACGGCTCAGGCCGGCGGCCTGGCCAATGATGAGGGGCACGGCGACCGCGCCGCCGTACATCAGCAAGACGTGTTGCAGGCCTACCAGAATCAGTTGCAAGAGGGGCAGCCGCTCCATGGCAGGCGCGGCAGGAATCTGCGGTTCGACTAACTCGGTCATGCAACACCTCGGATCTTTTTATTGTTGTGTTGTGTGGAACGCAATCTTCAAAACGCAGTAGGGCCAAATGTGGGAGGGGGCTTGCCCCCGATTGCAGTTGTTCAGTCACTGATGTTTTGAATGACACGCCGCCATCGGGGGCAAGCCCCCTCCCACATTGGATTTGCACAGGCTATTAGTTGGTACGGGCCCCCTGGTTGATCCAGGTGCCGATCAAATCGCGCTCCTGCTGGGTCATCTGGGTGATGTTGCCCAGCGGCATGATCTGGCTCGCTACGGCCTGCGCTTGAATGCGTGCCGCTTGCTGCTGGATCTGCGCTGGCGTATCAAACATCACGCCGGCCGGCGCGGTGCTGAACAGTGGGCTGGTCGGCTTGGCCGAGTGGCACACGGTGCAGCGTTGCTCGATCACGCTGTGCACCTGGCCGAAGTCCGTAGAGGCTTGTGCCGGTGCAGGTTCGGCGGCGGGAGCTGCGGGTGCGGCGGGTTTCAAACCACCGCCCAACGCCGTTTCAGGCAATGGCTGGTACTCGATGGCCGCCGGAGCCTTGGCAATCGGTTCGGCCGGTTTTGGCCCGGTGACGTACGCCAGGCTGATCATCGCCAACGCGCCCACCGGCAAGGTCCATGCGTACTTCTGGCTGTTATGCCGAGTATTGAAGTAGTGCCGTACCAACACTGCCGCCACCGCGATACCGGCCAGGATCAGCCAGTTGTATTGGCTGCCGTAGGTGCTCGGGAAGTGGTTGCTGATCATGATGAACAGCACCGGCAAGGTGAAGTAGTTGTTGTGGCGTGAACGCAGCAAGCCCTTGGCCGGCAGGGCCGGGTCCGGCGTGCGGTTCTCGGCGATGGCCGCTACCAGGGCGCGCTGCGCCGGCATGATAATGCGGAACACGTTGCCCACCATGATGGTGCCGATCACCGCACCGACGTGCAGGTAGGCGCCACGGCCGCTGAATACTTTGCTGAAGCCGTAGGCTGCCGCAATCAACAGCACAAACAGAATGAACCCGAGCAGTGCAGGGCGTTTGCCCAAGGCCGAGTCGCAGAGGAAGGAGTAGATGAACCAGCCGGCGAACAGTGAGCCGATGCCCAGCAACACGCCTTCGGTGCCGCTGAGGCTGCTGCCGGGGGCGAGCAGGTACAGCGTCGGGTTGAGGTAGAACACCACGCACAGCAGCGCGACGCCCGACATCCAGGTGAAATAGGCTTCCCATTTGAACCAGTGCAGGTTGTCCGGCATGGTTGGCGGGGCCAGTTTGTATTTTTCCAGGTGGTAGATACCGCCACCGTGGATCGCCCACAAGTCACCGGCCAGGCCGCTCTTGGGGTTGACGCGATTGAGGTTGTTTTCCAGCCAGACAAAGTAGAAAGAAGCGCCGATCCACGCGACGCCAGTGATCATGTGAACCCAGCGCACGCTAAGGTTCAGCCATTCCAACAGATGTGCTTCCACAGTCTTTACCTCTCGCCTGTCACCCTTGTTGTCGGGTGATCCGGCCTTCTCTTATTGGTGGGGGGCGAGGATCAACCGCTCATCCTCTTTGAAAAAATGCTCATCGCAGTTATTGCCTGTGCCACTGCGATCAACCACCAGGAAGTCATCCCGCTTTTCGATCGTCAGCACCGGGTGGTGCCAGACGCCGCGATGGTAATTAATGCCCTGCCTGCCGTTGGTAACGAAGGCGCGGACCAAGCCCGATACAGGTGCATCGCCAAGTGGCGCGACCACGATCAGAAAGGGGTTGCCGAGCAGCGGTATGAAAGCCTGGCTGCCCAGCGGGTGTCTCTCCAGCATGCACACGGTCAGCGGCATGTCCTGCGCATCGGCGCGGAAGATGCTGATGATGGCGTGGTCTTCCGGCTTCGCGGTTTCGACCGTGGCCAGTTTGTGAAAGCGCATGGTCGACCCGTTGTTGATCATGAAGTGGTCGCTGCCGTCGGTTTCGATAACGTCTCCGAAAGGGGCGAAGGCTTCTTTGGTCAAAGGTTCGATCATCAGTGTGCGCATGGCTGTCTTCTTATCCAAATGCTGTGTTGTTTGGTCTATTGCTATCGCGGGCAAGCCCGCTCCCACATTTTGATTTGCGAATACATTCAAATGTGGGAGCTGGCTTGCCTGCGATGGCATCACCGCTTATTTCGACACTTTGCCCAGAACACGCAGGCGGCTCACACCGCCATCCGGGAACACGTTCAGGCGGATGTGGGTAATCGGCCCCAGCGCCTTGATCTGCTCGGCGAAGCTGTGTTCAGCGTGCATTTCCAGCTTCTGCGCCGGCAGCAGTTCGCGCCAGAACAGCGATTGGGTTTCGATCTGGCTGTCGGTGCCGCCTTTGACGAAAGCGCCCTGGATCGAGCAGGTGTCCGGGTAGTTGCCCTTGAAGTGCAGGGTGTCGACGACGATCTTCTCGATCTCGCCTGGGTGGCCCAACGCGACGATCACCCAGTCATTGCCCGGTGTACGGCGACGGGCGGTTTCCCATCCGTCGCCCATGTTGATGCCACGGCCTGGGTTGAGGATGTTGCTCATGCGGCCGAAGTGTTCGTCGGAGCACGCCAGGGCACGACCGCCGTTCAGTGCGGCAGCCAGGTCGACCTGTTCGTTGTCGCCCACCGAAGACCAGTCGCGGAACGGCACCCCGTACACACGCAGACGGGCGACGCCGCCATCCGGGTAGATGTTGAAACGCAGGTGGCTGAACGCCTGGTCGTTGCTGATTTCGTGATAGTGGTGGCTGTTGCCTTGCAGCTCTACGGCCGACAGCACTTCGGTCCACTGGGTGTTGTCATCCGGCTCGCCCGAGGCCAGGAAGCAGGCTTCCAGGGAGGCCGACGGCGGGAAGTTGCCGGTGAAGAATGAAGTGTCGATGTCCACGCCCTTGATCGAACCGGGCACACCCAGGCGGATCACGGCGCTGTCGTAGCCTTCGAAGCGCTTGCGGCGAGACTCCCAGCCGTCCATCCACTTGCCGTTGTCATCGAAAACGCCCTCCTTCCACACGGCCGGGGTCGGCTGGAACAGGCGGTTGGCGTCAGCGAACCAGTCATCGGTGACCGAGATGATCTTGGTGCCCAGGCGGGCGTCGGCCAGGTTGACGAACTTTTCGAAAGGTACGGCGTAAGCTTTCATTCTTCTTGTCTGCCTTGGATAGAGTGGCTGGGGATGGTCGTTTAGAGGGTCAATAAACGGAACAACGCGATCTTGTTGATCTCGGCCAGGGCGCATTTGAATTCGGCGTCTGCCGAGTTGTGAATGCGCGTCTCGAACGCGGCCAGGATCTGATGCCGGTTGCTGCCTTTTACCGCCATGATGAAGGGAAACTTGAACTTGGCCTTATAGGCATCGTTCAGCTCGGTGAAGCGCGAGAACTCTTCGGCCGTGCATTGGTGAATCCCCGCGCCAGCTTGCTCATCGGTGCTGGCTTGGGTCAGTTGGCCCTGGACGGCAGCTTTGCCGGCCAGGTCCGGGTGAGCATTGATCAGCGCCAGTTGCGAGGCGTGATCAGCGCTCAACAGGATGTCGCTCATGCGCTGGTGCAGGGCTTCGATCTGGTCGATCGAAGGGTCCTGGCCCAGGTCGTAGGCCCTTTCGGCCACCCATGGCGAGTGTTCGTAGATATCGGCGAAGGCGGCGACAAACTCATCGCGGCTCAGGGCCGATGGCTTCAGGGTCTGGAACGCAGTCATTTGGCCGCTCCCGTGTACGGGTGGGTTTCATGCCAGTGGCGGGCAATATCGACGCGGCGGGTGAACCACACGTGTTCATGGCCCTTGGCGTATTCGATAAAGCGCTTCAACGCAGCCAGGCGCGCCGGGCGGCCGATCAAGCGGCAATGCAGGCCGATGGACAACATCTTCGGTGCCTCGGCACCCTCGGCGTACAGCACGTCGAACGCATCCTTCAAGTACTCGAAAAAGTCATCGCCCTTGTTGAAACCCTGCACCTGGGTGAAGCGCATGTCGTTGGTGTCCAGGGTGTAGGGGATGACCAGGTGCGGCTTGCCGGTGGGGTTGTTCGGTTCCCAGTAGGGCAGGTCGTCGTCGTAGGTGTCGCAGTCGTACAGGAAACCGCCTTCTTCCATCACCAGTCGGCGCGTATTGGGGCCGGTGCGACCGGTGTACCAGCCCAGTGGGCGTTCGCCGGTCAGTTCAGTGAGGATGCGGATGGCTTCGAGCATGTGCTCGCGCTCCTGGGCCTCGTCCATGTACTGATAGTCGATCCAGCGGTAGCCGTGACTGCAGATCTCATGGCCGGCCTCGACCATGGCGCGGATCACGTCCGGGTGGCGATGGGCGGCCATGGCCACGGCGAAGATGGTCAGCGGGATATCCAATTCTTTGAACAGCTTGAGGATGCGCCACACGCCGGCACGGCTGCCGTATTCGTACAGCGACTCCATGCTCATGTTGCGCGCGCCTTGCAGCGGTTGGGCCGAGACCATTTCCGAGAGGAAGGCTTCGGACTCTTTGTCGCCGTGCAAGATATTGCGCTCACCGCCTTCTTCGTAATTGAGTACGAAAGACAGCGCGATGCGTGCCTTGCCCGGCCAGTGGGGGTGAGGAGGGTTACTGCCGTAACCGATCAGGTCGCGTGGGTAGTCAGCGCTCACTGCAGTCTTCCTTCTTGTTCGTGGTCAGTCATGTGGCGGCCGGGCAGTGAAAAGACTGGGTGGCGTCACAGCGATGGGCTGATTGTATACAACTTGGTGGTCACTTTGTAAGCCTGTATTTCTGCATTTTTTCCAGACGGTTGCCACGGGCTTGTACTGCAAGAAACTTGCCTGATGGGTCAATAAAAGGATGAAAGGTCGTTTAAAAGCAAGGCTTACTGAGAATCTTGCGCAAGAATCTTCCATTGCAACCGTCAGCAAATTTTTGTGATTTTTATTGTGTACAATTTTTATTAAAAGTGTCTTAATCAGCCCATCGCCGGCTTTTGCATGCCCTGCAAAGGTGCGGCCTATCTTCACTCCACTCAAGGGAGCCCCGTTCCATGGGACGACTGACCACACACGTACTGGACGCCGCCCACGGCTGCCCCGGCAGCGCCATCCAGATTGAACTGTACCGCGTCGAAGGCGCACAGCTGGAGTTGGTCGCCAGCGCCCTGACCAACAGCGACGGCCGTTGCGACGCACCGCTTCTGCAAGGCGACGCCTACCGCAGCGGCGTGTACCAGCTGCAATTCAGCGCCGGCGATTACTACCGTGCCCGTGGCGTGCAATTGCCGGAACCGGCCTTCCTTGATGTCGTCGTACTGCGTTTCGGCATCAGTGCCGAACAGGATCACTACCACGTGCCCCTGCTGATTTCGCCTTACAGCTACTCCACCTATCGCGGTAGCTGAGTCGTCACCTCGCTTCACACCCCCAAAGCTCTTCGTTGGTTTCGCCCGCGCACACTGCGGGCTTTTTTTCGTTTAACTATCTAGCGGCTCATGGGTGTTTGCGCTGCATAGGCGGGTGTTTTCCTTGAAGAGGATACCGCGCGTTGCGGCTATGACCTGGTCTTCGTTGTCGATCAACGTCAACCAATTCACAGCCCAGCAGTCATCCAACGTTGGCACCACTTGCGCAGGTCAAGCAGGCGATGGAACACAATCGCCTGGTTCGGATTGTGGCAGGCATTCAACGGCCTACTACGGGCACGGTCCCTGCGAGCGTCTATTTCGTCAAAGTGAGCCGGTCCTGACGTGGATCAGCGACAAGACGCCAGCGCCTGAAAACAGTGCGGCGCTGACGCGGTTGAACCAGCTCTGGCCGGCACCGCTGCGCAGATACCGTGCAGCGCCGTGGGCACCCAGGCCGTACGCCAACTTGCACAACAGGTCGAGGGCGGCCCAGGTGGCGATCATGATCAGCAATTGCGGCAGCAACGCCTGCTCAGTGCTGAGAAACTGCGGCAGGAACGCGGCAAAAAACAGAATGTCTTTAGGGTTGCTGGCGCCCAGCACAAAGGCGCGGCCGAACAGTGCGCGAAAGCGTGGCACTGGCGCAGCCTGCGGCACGGTTGCACCCTGGGCTGGTTGCCGCGACTGTTGCCAGCTTTGCCAGGCGAGGTAGAACAGGTACAACGCGCCGACGATTTTCAGCGCGCTGAACAGTTGTTCGGAAGCGAGCAGCAATGCGCCCAGGCCCAGGGCCGACGCGCTCAGCAGGCAGATCGAGGCGATCACCCCGCCGAGAAACGCCGGGTACGAGCGGCGCAGTCCGTAGTTCAGGCTGTTGCTGATCATCAGCAACGACAGCGGCCCCGGGATCAGGATCACCACCAGTGCAGCGCCGCTGAACAGCAGCCAGGTTTCCAGACTCATTGCTTGCTCCTTTTGTTATAGAAAGACGAACTTGGCGATAAAGATCACGCACAGCACCCACAGGCTCACGGAAATCTCGCGGTACTTGCCGGTGCCGGCCTTGAGCGCCACGTAGGTGATAAAACCCAGCGCGATGCCGTCGGCGACCGAGAAGGTCAACGGCATCATGATCGCCGTGACGATCGCCGGAATGCTGTCGGTGGCCTCATCCCAATTGATGTGGGCCATGCTTGCCATCATCAGCATCGCCACGTAGATCAACGCGCCGGCGGTGGCGTAGGCCGGAATCATGCCGGCCAGCGGGGCAAAAAACATCGCCGCCACAAACAGAATGCCCACGGTCACGGCGGTAAGGCCGGTGCGACCACCTGCAGCAACACCGGCGGCGCTTTCCACGTAGCTGGTCACCGGCGGCACGCCGACCATGGCGCCAAACACGCTGGAAGCACTGTCGGCCTTCAACGCGCGGGACAGGTTATCGATCTTGCCATCGGCATTCACCAACCCGGCGCGCTGTGCAACGCCCATGAGTGTACCGGCGGTATCGAACATGTGCACAAAAAGAAACGCAAATACCACGCTGATCATGCTGATATTGAATACACCTTTTACGTCCATCGCCATCCAGGTCGGCGCCAGGCTCGGCGGCGTGGAGAGGATGCCGTTGTAGTGCACCAGGCCCAGGCCCCAACCGGCCAGCGTCACAGCGATGATGCTGATGAGGATCGCGCCGAACACACGGTGGTAGCTGAGGATCGCAATCAGCAGAAAGCAGATCGCCGCCAGCAGGGGTGCCGGTTCATGCAGTGAGCCGAGTTTGATCAGCGTGGCCGGGCTGTCGACGATGATGCCGGCGGTTTTCAGGCCAATCACCCCGAGGAACAAACCGACCCCCGCGCCCATGGCATGGCGCAGGCTTACCGGAATGCTGTTGAGCAACCATTCACGCACCCGCGACAGCGTGAGGCCCATGAACAGCACTCCGGAAATGAACACCGCACCCAGCGCGGTTTCCCAGTGGTAGCCCATGGTGCCGACCACGGTGTAGGTGAAAAACGCATTCAAACCCATGCCCGGCGCCAGGCCCACCGGCCAGTTGGCGTACAGGCCCATCAATAGGCAACCCAGCGCGGCGGCGATGCAGGTGGCGACGAACGCCGCGCCGTGATCGATGCCGGCATCGGCCATGATGTTGGGATTGACGAAGATGATGTAGGCCATGGTGATAAAGGTGGTGAGGCCGGCGATCAGCTCGGTCTTCACTGTGGTGCCATGCAGGCGCAGTTTGAACAGGCGTTCCAGCCAGCCACCCTGCGAGGGGGAGAGATCCAGCGTTGGTGCTTCGGATTTGCGGCTATCCACAGCGAGTACTCCTCAAGAGTTTTATTGTTATTTCCAGCGCCGGTCACATGAGTGGGCAACAGCGCTTTGAGGTACTGGCGGGTTTTGTTGACCAATAGGTCAGGAACTCGCACGAAGCGAATTATGCTTTTGTATACAAAGAAAGCAAATAATGTTTTCGATTAACTGTGCGAAAGGGGATGAAAGGCTAATTCCCGGCACTCAGTGCCTGGTTGACCGCCAGCCAGCCCATCACTGCTTCTTCCCCGGCTTCACTGAACGCGCGCTGCAACAGCTTCACCTGTTCACGGCGCAGCGACTGCTCGAAACGCAGGCCTTCTTCGGTCAGTTGCAGCAGGCGTTTGCGCTTGTCGGCTTCGGACGCCACGCTGTCCACCAGATGCATCTCCTGCAATTGGCGCAGCGGCATGTTCAGCGCCTGCTTGCTGACCCCGAGCAATTCCAGCAACTCCTTAACGCTCAGCGCCGGGTAGCGCGCGATAAAAAACACGATGCGCTGGTGCACCCGACTCAGGCCTCGGCGTTCAAGCATCTCGTCAGCCTTGGCGGTAAACGCCTGGTAGCCGAAGAAGAACGCTTCCATGGCCTGTTGCTGGCTGCTCTGGTTTTTAAGGTCAAGCATGTTGACGTATCCACTCAAGCTGTCGTAATTTCGGTCAACCAGTTTGACGTATTTCCCACAGCCTTCGCTAGCGGTGACCTCCATGGCCTTCTCTGAACGTGTTACGCGCCTCAAAAGCTCCTTGATCCGTGAAATCCTCGCGGCGGCCCAGCGTCCCGAGGTGATGTCCTTCGCCGGAGGCCTGCCGGCCGAAGCCATGCTGCCTGCGCTGAACTGGGATGACATGCCGCTGAACATTGGCCAATACGGCATGAGCGAAGGCGAGCCGCAATTGCGTGAATTGCTTGCCGCCGAGGCGCGGGCACTGGGCTTGCCGTGCGGGGCCAGCCAGGTGTTGGTGGTCAGCGGTTCCCAGCAGACCCTGGATTTGGCGGCCAAGTTGTATATCGACAAAGGCACGCAGATCCTGCTGGAAGGCCCGACCTACCTGGCGGCATTGCAGATTTTCCAACTGTTCGGTGCCGAGTGCCTCACGGTCCAGTTGGAAGCCGATGGACCGAACCTCGCCGCGCTGCGCGCCAACCTCGAACGCCATCGCCCGGCGTTCATCTATCTGATTCCCACGTTCCAGAATCCGTCGGCGGTGCGCTACAGCGAGGCCAAGCGTGAGGCCGTCGCAGCCTTGCTTGATGAGTTCGGCGTGACGCTGATCGAAGACGAACCCTACCGCGAGCTTACTTTTGATGGCGGCAGCGCCAAACCCATCGCCGGTCGCTTGAAAAAGGCCAGCTGGATCTACACCGGTACCGTGTCCAAGACCTTGTTACCTGGCCTGCGCGTGGGTTACCTGATCGCCAGCCCGGACCTGTTCCCGCACCTGCTCAAGCTCAAGCAATCGGCGGACCTGCACACCAACCGTGTCGGCCAATGGCAGGCGATGCAATGGATTGGCAGCGAAAAATACCAGCAACACCTGGTGGAACTGCGCCGTTTTTACCGCCAGCGCCGCGATGCATTCCAGGTCGCGCTTGAGCGTCATTTCGGCGAGCTGGCCGACTGGCAAGTGCCCCAGGGCGGATTATTCTTCTGGCTGACCTTGAAACAGCCGCTGGACACCCGCACCTTATTGGCCCAAGCGCTGGAGCAGAACGTCGCGTTCATGCCCGGTGAACCGTTCTTTGCTGAGCCGGACCAACATCTGGGCTCGTTGCGCCTCAATTTCAGCCATATCGACCCGGCCCGCCTGGACGAAGGTCTCAAGCGCCTGGCCGCGGTGGTCCGTCACGCACAGCACGCGCAAGCGGCATAAGGGGAGCCCCATGTACAAGGTTTATGGCGATTACAAGTCGGGCAACTGCTACAAGATCAAATTGATGCTCAACCTGCTGGGTATCCCGTACCAGTGGGTGGATGTCGACATTCTCAACGGCGGCACCGAAACTCCCGAGTTCCTGGCCAAGAACCCCAATGGCAAAATCCCGGTGCTGGAACTGGAAGACGGCACGTGCCTGTGGGAGTCAAACGCGATTCTCAACTTCCTGGCCGATGGCAGCGAATTCCTGCCCACCGAGCCGCGTTTGCGCACGCAAGTGTTGCAGTGGCAGTTCTTCGAGCAATACAGCCACGAGCCGTATATCGCGGTCGCGCGGTTTATTCAGTTTTACCTGAACATGCCCGAGGATCGCCTTGAGGAATACAAGACCACCCACAAGGGCGGTTACAAGGCATTGAGGGTGATGGAGCGCCAGTTGCAGACCACGCCGTACCTGGTGGGCGAGCGGTATTCGATTGCCGACATCGCGCTGTATGCCTACACCCATGTGGCCCACGAAGGTGGTTTTGATTTAGCGCCGTACCCGGCCGTGCAAGCCTGGTTGCAGCGCGTGGCGAGCCATCCCAAGCATGTGGCCATGCTCGACTGATCACCGCGGTCAAAAAATGGGGAGGGGGCTTGCCCCCTTCCACATTCAGATCGCGGCGAAGCGCTTGTCCAGGTAATCGATGATGACCTTGGAGTCGTACATCCACGTGGTCTGGCCATTCTCTTCGATACGCAGGCACGGCACCTTGATCTTGCCACCTTGCTCCAGCAGGGTCTGGCGGTCCTGCTCGTTGTTCTTCGCGTCCTTCAACGCCACCGGCACATTCAGACGGTGCAGGGTGCGACGGGTTTTCACGCAGAACGGGCAGGCGTGGAATTGATACAGGGTCAACGCCTTGGCCGCCTCGTTCACCTTGGCCTGTTGCTCGGCAGGGCGCTGCTTTTTACGTGGGCGGGTCAGGAAGTCGCCCGCGATGATGACGTGGCCGAGGCCCACTCGAAGTGCTTTGACGAACATGGCTGATACCTCTTGCCCATAACTGAGGGGGCGCAGCTTACCTGATTTCTGCGGGCGAAAAAAAACCGGCGATGAACGCCGGTTTTTTCCTGCTCAGCCGGTTACTTGATCAGGCTGAGAAATTCGCTGCGGGTGGCCGCGTTTTCGCGGAACTCACCGAGCATCACCGAAGTGATCATCGACGAATTCTGTTTCTCCACACCGCGCATCATCATGCACATGTGCTTGGCCTCGATCACTACGGCCACGCCCAGGGCGCCGGTCACTTGCATCACGGCATCGGCGATCTGGCGGCTGAGGTTTTCCTGGATCTGCAGGCGGCGCGCATACATGTCGACAATCCGCGCGACCTTCGACAGGCCCAGCACTTTGCCGCTCGGGATATACGCGACGTGGGCCTTGCCGATAAACGGCAGCAGGTGGTGTTCGCACAGCGAGTACAACTCGATGTCCTTGACCAGCACCATTTCGCTGTTGTCGGAGCTGAACAAGGCACCGTTGGTGACTTCTTCGAGTGTCTGCTCATAGCCGCGGCAGAGGTACTGCATCGCCTTGGCGGCACGCTTTGGCGTGTCGAGCAGGCCCTCGCGGGAGACGTCCTCGCCGAGTTGGCCGAGGATCGCCGTATAATTCTGTTCCAGGGACATGAAACTACCTGTGGGATTTTCGCAAAGCGCAAGGTTACGGTGGCGGACACATCGCTGCAAGCCTGACGATGGCCTTGTTACTCGTCGCGCCCTTCCATCATGGTGCGCTTGAGCATCACATACACCGCCCCCGCGCCGCCGTGGCGGGCCTGGCAGGAGGTAAAACCGAGCACCTGGGCATGCTGGCGCAGCCAGGTGTTGACGTGACTTTTGATCATCGGCCGCTTGCCGTCCAGCCGCACGGCCTTGCCGTGGGTGACGCGCACGCAGCGGATTTCGAATTTGGTCGCTTCGGCGAGAAAGGCCCACAGGGTTTCCCGGGCTTTCTCCACGGTCATGCCGTGCAGGTCGAGGCTGCCTTCGAAGGGGATCTGGCCGACCTTGAGCTTGCGCATCTGGCTTTCCTGCACGCCATCCCGGGCCCACATCAGTTCATCTTCGGGGCCTACGTCGATGACGAACTGGTCCGACAGGCCATCCACCGTGGTGGCGTCGGTGCGCACGGTCGCGGCCTGGCGCAGTTTGGCGATTTGCGCCCGGTCAGCCTTGGGTTTGCCGGTGTCGGCGCGGTCGTGCTTGATCGGCTTGACGCCGCGCAGCTCGTTTTTGAACAGGGAAAAATCGTCGTCTTGCATGTCGGCCTCCGCGAAGGGCGGGCAGTTTACCTAATTCGCGGCAGCCGGGCGCAGGAAACGCTATCCAAGCGCCATCAGTCGTGTTTTTTCATCAGGTGCGCAGCGATATTCAGTGACAACGGCTGACGCATTTTGCGACGGCTACGACGCCACAACCACACGCCCAACCACAACACCAGCAGGCCGATGCCCAGCAGAAGAGCAGAGCCACCGGGGCTGGCATTCAGTTCGCCAAGGGCCGGCGAATGGCCAAACAAACCGGCGCCACCAGCACCGGCCAACAATAAACCAACCATCGCCAGCAGCGCGGCAATGCACGCCACCAGGCGCAGACGCCAGTTGCTCGGGCCCTTGGGGCGCAAGCGACGAGCGTCAAAACCATCGGATATCTTCATTCCGACCTTTCCTCCAGGGTATCGGCCCTTCGACCGGAAGATACACAGGTTGTTCCTGTACCCGAGGTAAATGCGCCAAATGAGAGGGCTTAGCGGATGAGCGGGGCAATAAACAGTGCCGCGCCGCTCATCAGAACGGCGATCAGATCAGATCTTTGGTCAGCGCAAGGGTGGCGAAGTTGTCAGCCATGATGGCCATTTCTGTCTGCTGTACATGGTCGGCACTAAGGACGCCGCCCTTGTAAGGCAGATCGCGTGTGGCGCAGGCGTCTTCCACGAGGGTGCAGCGAAAGCCCAGGTTCTTGGCGGCGCGCACCGTGGTGCTGACGCTGGAATGGCTCATGAAGCCGCAGACGATCAGGTCCAGGGAGCCGAGGTCTTGCAGGTGTTTTTCCAGGCCGGTGCCGTGGAAGGCGCTGGGCAGCAGCTTGCCGATAATGGTTTCGTCACCTGCAGGCTCAAGGCCGGGAATGAACTCACCGCGTTCGCCCTGCGGGTCGAACAGGCCACCGACGGTACCCAGGTGGCGCACATGCACGATCGGACGGCCAGCGTTGCGGGCCGCATCAACCAACTGCTTGATATGGTCAACCGCCGCGTCCATGCCCGAGAGGGCGAGAGGACCGCTTAGGTATTCCTTCTGGGCGTCGATGATCACGAGGGTCGCATGATTCAGGTTGGCTGCTGCGTAACCGCGACCGCTGAGTTGAAACATCGTCTTTGGAACGGACATTCTGGGGCTCCTGTGAGGGGGGCTTTTGCGTCATTGTCCACTGGCTGAGCGGTTCTGTGAATCGCTACTATCGTAAGGTACGCCGTTGCTGGCGTGCAGCTCTGTCAAGAGGGCCGCGTATTTAACCGAATGATGGCGATTTGGACAAAATCCGACGTGCGGTGCCAGGTTTTCGTGGATCGTCGGTGCAGGTGAAGGCTGTTAGAATCGCCAGTCGTTTTTTCCAGGAGTCTGCCCCCGTGATCACTTCCCGCCTGCGCACCTTGCGCGACCACATCCGTTGGGCTGTCAGCCGTTTCCATGGGGAAGACCTGTTTTTCGGCCATGGCACCGACAATGCATGGGACGAAGCCCGGCAATTGGTGCTCGGCGCCGTGAACCTGCCATGGGAAATTGCTGATAGCTACCTGGACTGCAACCTGGAAGAAGAGGAAATCTCCCATGTGCAGCGCCTGCTTCACCGCCGTATCCATGAGCGTGTACCGACCGCCTACCTGTTGGGCGAGGCGTGGTTCTGCGGCATGTCGTTTATCGTCGACGAGCGTGTGTTGATCCCGCGCTCCCCCATTGGCGAACTGATCGAAAACCGCTTCGAACCGTGGCTGGCCCAACCCCCGGCGCGCATTCTCGACCTGTGCACCGGTTCCGGTTGCATCGGCATTGCCTGTGCCTACGAGTTCCAGGACGCCGAAGTGGTGCTGGGCGATTTGTCCTTCGAAGCATTGGAAGTGGCCAACCAGAACATCGAGCGCCATGGCGCCGACGAGCGCGTCTACACCGTGCAGGGTGATGGCTTCGACGGCCTGCCGGGCCAGCGTTTCGACCTGATCGTGTCAAATCCTCCGTATGTGGACGCCGAAGACTTCGCCGACATGCCGGACGAATACCAGCACGAACCGGAACTGGGCCTTGCCTGTGGCGACGACGGCTTGAACCTGGTGCGCCGGATGCTCGCCGAAGCGGCGGATCACCTGACCGAAAAGGGTTTGCTGATCGTTGAAGTGGGCAATAGCCAGGTTCACGTCGAGGCGCTGTACCCGGAAGTGGACTTTGCCTGGCTGGAATTCCAGCGCGGTGGGCATGGTGTATTCATGCTCACGGCCGAGCAGTGCCGAGAACATCAGGCAGTCTTCGCCGCCAGGATCTGACTGAAGAAACACGGTGAGTGTGGGAGGGGCTTGCCCCCTCCCACATTTTTATTGCATTACAACCCATCAGCGGTGCGTGGCAATCCAGATCAACAACCCCGCCTGAAACACGGTAAACGCCACCAGACACGTGATGGTAAAGCGCAAGCCGCTGTCCTCCCGCTTGAATTTGGTGACCTTTTCCTCTTCCTTGCGCAGCTTCACTTCCTGCTCCAACAGGTTTTGATCGGCCTGTTGCAGCATCTGTGCGGCTTCGAGGATCTCGACGAACTGCACCTTCTCAGTGTTCCAACTGTCCAGCACATCGCTGACCTTGCCCGGCTGTACGTTGCCTTTGAGGTGCTGCACGTCGGCGTAGGCCACATCAAAGCCCTGCACGCGCAGGAAGTGATCGCGGCGCAGGCGCGTGGCTTCGTTGAGCGCGTCCTTGTTGGCCAGGTCGACGCCGTCAACGCGGTAGTGTGACCACTTCTTTTTCGCCCAGGCCGCGCCTTGAGCCACCAGGAAACGGCCGATGCCCCGGTTGGCCGGCTCGATTTCCAGGCTGTTGCCCGGACCGAAATGCACGCGATGGGTGTCGTGGTCGACCCAGATATCCAGATGGTTTTGCTCGCGCCGTACACGCTGGCCGGGCAATTGAATGACCATGCGCAACAGACTGTGGTGTTTGTCATTGCGCTCGGCATAGCCGAACTGCACAAACCGCAACGGCCGCACGCCGGTGGCGCGATCTATGGCCAGGGGCGCCAGGCGCAGCATCTTGAAGTGTTCGGCCTGGACATCCGCCCACGGCAACGACGCCGCGTCGACGGCCTCGGTATTTTCAGCCGGGGTGTCGGCGGTCTGTTCGGGTGTTTCTTCAGTGGTTGTCATGCGGCGCGATCCTGTCCATGCCCAGCGAGCCGACAGTCTTTTTTGCTGTCGACACTGGGCTTATCGGCCGGTTTTCCCAGGACTGGAGGCAAATTGTCGCTTAACGGGGTTGAAGTCCGTCGATAAAGCGCACCACGCGGTTGCCCAGCTCCGCGGCGAGGGGTAATTGCGGGTCATTGTAGGAGGCCAGTTGCTGCTTCACGTTGTTGGGCACGATGCGCATGACGTGGTTCATACCTTCGATCACGGTCAACTCGGCATCGGGCTTGGCCCTCTTCAGTTGCTGGGCGTCGCCGACACCGACTTGAATATCGTTGGTGCCCTGGACGATCAAGGCGGGCATGCGCAGTTTGGCAAAGGCTGCCGACGGATCCGCGCGAAACAGACTGATCAGATAAGGCTGCACACTGGGTCGGAAAATAGCCTCCAGCGGGCCAGGTACATCGGCATCCACTTGGCCGGCCTTGAGGTGATCGAGGATTTCATTGCTGCGCAGCAGCAGGGCAGGGGGCAGGTGATCGGCCAGTTGCTGGCGGATCACCTGGTCCACCGGGCGGGCGCTGCCGGACAGGGAAATCACGCCCGCCGGGTCGAGTTGCGGGGCGGCGAGGGCGGCGACCAGCGCACCTTCGCTGTGGCCCAGTACAATCAGCGGGCCCAGGCGTTTGTCGGCCTTGAGCATGTTGCCCCATGCCACCGCGTCGGCCACATAGGCGTCGAGGGTCAGGTTGCGTTCGTCCGGTGTAGCGGCGAGGCTCGCGGCCACACCGCGCTTGTCGTAGCGCACGCTGGCGATGTTGTGCCGGGCCAGCACCCACGCCAGGCGCTTGAGGCTGTCGTTGCGCGCGCCGTCGGCACTGTTGCCGTTGCGGTCGGTGGGGCCGGAGCCCGCGATGATCAGCACCACGGGCACAGGTTTGTCGGACTGGGGCAGCAGCAGCGAACCAAACAGTTCGCCGCTGCCGGTGTCCAGGCTGATGGGCCGTTGCAGTACGACGGGGGACGCGGCATGAGCCAGGGCGGTGAACAGGGTGAGGGTGAACAGCAAAGCTCGCAGCATTATCGTGCCATTATCCGGGGAGTGCCGGTTGGACCCGTGTCGACCGGTAAGGTTTCGAGGATGAACTAGTCGGTTAGCCTGCGTATACTGGCCGCCTTAAGTTATTACGGTTGACTTGATTCAACTGATTTCACGGAGCGCCCTGCATGTCCGGCAATACCTTCGGCAAGCTGTTCACTGTCACCACCGCGGGCGAAAGCCATGGCCCGGCGTTGGTCGCCATTGTCGACGGCTGCCCGCCCGGCCTGGAACTGTCCCTGGAGGACCTGCAGCGCGACCTCGACCGCCGCAAGCCTGGCACCAGCCGCCACACCACCCAACGCCAGGAACCCGACGAAGTCGAGATCCTCTCCGGTGTCTTCGAAGGTCGCACCACCGGTTGCGCCATCGGCCTGCTGATCCGCAACACCGACCAGAAGTCCAAGGACTACTCGGCGATCAAGGACCTGTTCCGCCCGGCCCACGCCGACTACACCTATCACCATAAATACGGCGAGCGCGACTACCGTGGCGGTGGCCGCAGTTCGGCGCGCGAAACCGCCATGCGTGTGGCCGCCGGTGCCATCGCCAAGAAGTACCTGGCCACCCAGGGCATCGTGGTCCGTGGCTACATGAGCCAGTTGGGCCCGATTGAAATCCCGTTCAAGACCTGGGACAGCGTAGATGACAACGCTTTCTTCAGTCCTGACCCGGACAAAGTGCCTGAGCTGGAGGCCTACATGGACCAGTTGCGCCGTGACCAGGATTCCGTCGGAGCCAAGATCACCGTGGTCGCCGAGGGCGTCAAGCCGGGCCTGGGCGAGCCGATCTTCGACCGCCTGGACGCCGAACTGGCTCATGCGCTGATGAGCATCAACGCCGTCAAAGGCGTGGAAATCGGCGCAGGCTTCGCGTGCGTATCCCAGCGCGGCACCGAGCACCGTGACGAGATGACCCCACAAGGCTTCCTCAGCAATAACGCCGGCGGCATCCTTGGCGGCATTTCCTCCGGTCAGCCCATCGTTGCGCATCTGGCGCTCAAGGCCACGTCGAGCATCACTACCCCAGGCCGCTCGATTGATGTCAACGGCAACTCGGTGGACGTGATTACCAAGGGCCGCCACGATCCGTGCGTCGGCATCCGTGCCACGCCAATTGCCGAGGCAATGATGGCCATCGTGTTGATGGACCACTTGCTGCGCAACCGCGGGCAAAATGCTGATGTACAGGTGGACACCCCGGTACTGGGCCAACTGTGACGATGTGTGGCGGGCGAGCTTGTTGTGGTGAGCGAGCTTGCTCGCGCCGGGCTGCGAAGCAGCCCCCTGCATGACTCCTCTTCCATACTGGCGCCTCTCCAGCTTCTACCTGTTCTACTTCGCCCTGCTGGGGGCGACGGCACCTTTCCTGGCGTTGTACTTCGATCACTTGGGCTTCTCCAGCGCGCGCATCGGCGAGCTGGTGGCCATCCCCATGCTGATGCGCTGCGTGGCCCCCAACCTGTGGGGCTGGCTGGGCGACTATACCGGTCGCCGCCTGGCCATCGTGCGCTTTGGCGCAGTGTGCACCCTGATCAGCTTTTCGCTGATTTTCGTCAGCAAGACTTACGCCTGGCTGGCTCTGGTGATGGCCCTGCACGCGTTTTTCTGGCACGCGGTGCTGCCACAGTTTGAAGTGATCACCCTGGCGCACCTGCAAAAACAGACGTCGCGCTATAGCCAGGTTCGGTTGTGGGGCTCCATCGGGTTTATCCTCACCGTGGTGATCATGGGCCGGCTATTCGACTGGCTGAGCCTGGATATCTACCCGGTGGTGGTCGTGGTGATCATGGCCGGGATCATCGGCGCCAGCCTGTGGGTGCCGAATGCGCTGCCTGCCACCCAGGGCAATCGCCTGGCCGGTGATGGTTTCCTCAAGCAGTTGCGCAGCCCCGGCGTACTGGCGTTTTACGCGTGCGTCGCGTTGATGCAGATGAGCCATGGGCCGTATTACACCTTTCTCACCTTGCACCTGGAGCACTTGGGTTACAGCCGTGGCGTGATCGGCATGCTGTGGGCCCTCGGGGTGGTGGCAGAAGTGCTGATGTTCCTGGCCATGAGCCGCATCCTCACGCGCTTCTCGGTACGCCGCGTGCTGCTCGCCAGTTTCCTGTTGGCGGCGCTGCGCTGGTTGCTGTTGGGCTCGTTTGCCGAATTCCTCTGGGTACTGCTGCTGGCACAGGTGATGCACGCCGCCACCTTCGGCAGCTTCCACGCGGCGGCGATTGCCTTTGTGCAACGCAGTTTTGGCGACAAGCAACAAGGCCAGGGCCAGGCGTTGTACGCCGCTTTGGCGGGCACCGGCGGTGCGCTGGGCGCGCTGTACTCCGGCTATAGCTGGAACCTGCTGGGGCCGACCTTCACCTTTAGTATTGCCAGCGTCGCCGCCCTGGCTGCGGCCGTTATCATTGGCCTTCTATTGCACGAGCAGAACCAAGGAACCCTTCAATGAGTTATGTCGCTGTCTACCACGTTGCTACGCCGGACACCCCGAACAAGGTCCTGACCCACACGGACGACATCGCCGCGACGCTGGCCGAGCACGGCGTGCGGTTCGAGCGCTGGCAGCCCGCCCTGATCGAGAAGGGCGCCAGCGAGGCGCAACTGATTGCGGCCTATAAGCTGCAGATCGATGCGCTGGGCTACGGTGCGGTGGCGGTGTTCAGTGTCACGAGCGACCATCCGCAGAAGGACGAATTGCGTGCCCGGTTCCTCCATGAGCGCCGTTACAGTGAAGATGAAGTACGTTTTTTCATCGCCGGCCAAGGCCTGTTCACCCTGCACATCGGCGACTATGTCTACGCCGTGCGCTGTGAGAAAAACGACCTGCTGGTGATCCCGGCCGGCATGGCGCACTGGTTTGATATGGGCGAGAACCCCCACTTGGTCACACTGCACTTGTTTAACTGCGCGCAAGGGGCGGTGCCGGCATTCACCGGCGACGATATTGCCAGCCGTTTCCCTGGTTTGGACGATTGAAACCAGGCAACTGGAATCTTCAACCCCGGCAAGTTGGAAGTTGTTGTGGGAAGAAGCTTAGTTGCTTGTAGGGTTTGGCTGTTTATCGCGACCCATGCGCACTGTAACCGTTCGTTATGTAACTCTTTGCGGCACCAGCTGTATCACCTGTCAATAGGAGGAATCCGAGAGGTGATTGGGCATCAGCCAATAAATAGGAGAGATGTAATGAATGGCCCAGAGGAGCCGTCTCAGTCGTCGTATTTCGTGCCCAATGCCGTCAGGAGACGCCTGAGTTTGTCCGGCAAGCCGCTGACCCCTGCGGAACTGGAGATCTTGCGCTGGGCCTCGGAGGGCAAGACCGTCTGGGAAATCAGTCAGATTCGTGCCACTTCCGAAGCCACGGTCAAATTTCACTTGCGCAACATCTACGGCAAATTGGAAGTCAACAACCGTGTGCAGGCGATGAACGAGGCGACTCGCCAAGGCCTGTGCTGACTTCAACGAAAAAGGGCCGCGACGCTCAACGGCGTCGCGGCCTTTTTTATAGTGCAGTGCTTAAGCCGAATGGTAGGTCGGCAGTGCAAAGCGGTTCTGGCTTTGCAGCATCGAAATCTGTGGCAGGTCACTGGCTTGTTCGGCCAGGTCGCGGCGGATGGCGCTGATCACCCAGGTGAGTTGATCGGCAGTGTGCAACTGCTGGTAGGAAATCGAGCGCTTGACCTGTTTGCCTTCACTGTTGCGCAGGGTCAACAGGATACCGCCGTCGGGACGTGGCTGGGTGGTCACGTCGTAGTTGGAGAATACTGAAGCGAATTTATCTTGGATCAGGCTCATGTCTATCAGCTCCGTTGGCTCAAGTTGGCAAGCATGGAGTGATAGGTGCAGTGATTGTGCCAGCTTCTGATTTATTAAAATATCGTTATAAATCAGTAGGTTATAAAAATATAAAATTTTCGGTTTCGTGCAATTTGCATGAATGGCCATCATGCATCCTGCATTTTGCGCTACTCGGGACGGTCGAATCGGCGCCCCGTTATTTATGAAGACTGCCTTTGCGCCGCTAAATTCCGTTATTCCGCTGTCGTCGGTCGGGATACAAAACTTTTCAAATCCCGCGTGTACAGTCGAAGAAGGGCTGACGTATTTTCCTGCAATGCATTCGGCCTCCCTCTTACCGAGGTATGGATGCGTTGGGATCATACGAACAATAAGAAAAAGGATGTTCCGCCATGAGCCACCCGCACAACGACATGATCACCTGGGGCAAGTTGCTGCGTAAGGTGCCCTCCATTGTTCGTGCCCTGCCACGCGTCGTGCGTGGCATGCGTGCCGCCAATGTCACCGACCCCGCGCAGCCTTGCGGGTTGGGGTGGCACTTTGAGCAAGCTACCCTGCGCAATCCCGATGGCAATGCGTTGCTGTACGGCGACCGGGCGCTCAGCTATACCGAAGCCAACCAGCGTGCCAATCGTATCGCCCATCACCTGCATGCCCAGGGCATTGGCAAAGGCGACGTAGTGGCGTTGTTTGTCGAAAATCGCCCCGAATTACTCTTGAACGTGCTGGCCGTGGCCAAGCTGGGGGGCGTCTGCGCGATGCTCAATACTGCGCAAACCCAAGCGGCCCTGGTGCACAGCCTGAACCTGGTGAGCCCGGTAGCCATTATTGTCGGGGCGGAACTGGTGGCGTCCTATCAAGAGGTGCGTGATCAGGTCGCGATCACGGCTGATCGAACCTGGTTCGTCGCCGACCAGCCGTCCAGCGAGGTGCCGGACGGTTACATCGACCTGATGGCGGCCAGTGCCGGGTGCTCGGTGCAGAACCCGGCCAGCACCGCGCAGATCTTCTTCAATGACCCGTGCTTTTATATCTACACGTCCGGCACCACCGGCCTGCCCAAGGCCGGGATCATGAAACATGGTCGCTGGACCAAGACTGCCGTCAGCTTCGGCAGCATCGCCCTGGACATGGGCCCGGATGACGTCCTCTATTGCACCTTGCCGCTGTACCACGCCACCGGATTATGTGTGTGCTGGGGCTCTGCGATTGTCGGCGCGTCGGGCTTTGCCATCCGCCGCAAGTTCAGCGCCAGCCAGTTCTGGGATGACGCGCGTAAGTTCAAGGCAACCACCCTCGGTTACGTCGGCGAGTTGTGCCGTTACCTGCTTGACCAGCCGCCCGGCGAGAACGACCGTGACAATCGCGTCACCAAGATGGTCGGCAACGGCCTGCGCCCTGGCGTGTGGGCGCAGTTCAAGACGCGCTACGGCGTCGAGCATATCTGCGAGTTGTACGCGGCCAGCGACGGCAATATCGGCTTTACCAACGTCTTGAATTTCGACAACACCATTGGCTTTTGCCTGCAGCATTGGGCCCTCGTCGACTACGACCACGAAGGCGGCGAGCCGCTGCGTGGCAGCGATGGCTTCATGCATAAAGTGCCCACGGGCGGGCAGGGCCTGTTGTTGGCACGAATCGATGAAAAATCCCCCTTCGACGGCTACACCGACCCGGAAAAGAACCGCAAGGTCGTGCTCACCGACGTGTTTGAAAAGGGCGACCGCTACTTCAATACCGGCGACTTGTTGCGCAGCATTGGCTTCGGCCATGCGCAATTTGTCGATCGCCTGGGGGACACCTACCGCTGGAAAGGTGAAAACGTCTCCACCACCGAAGTCGAGAACGTCCTGCTGCAACACCCGCAGATCGCCGAAGTGGTGGCTTATGGCGTCGAGATCGAAAACACCAACGGCCGTGCGGGCATGGTCGCCATCACCCCGAGCGAATCCCTGGCCGCGCTGGATATGCGCGAACTGCTGCAGTTCGCCCACGGCCAATTGCCGGCCTATGCGGTGCCGCTGTTCCTGCGGATCAAGGTCAAGATGGAAACCACCGGCACCTTCAAGTACCAGAAGGTCAAGCTCAAGGAGGAGGCCTTTGATCCAGGCAAGTCGGGCAATGACCCGGTGTATGCCTGGCTGCCGGGTTCGGACTGCTACGTGCCGGTCACCGGGCAATTGCTGGCGCAGATCCAGGGCGGTCAATTCCGCTATTGATTGTGCCTATCGGGGCTTTTGACAAAAAAACCATGACAGGTGGGAACTCCCTCGCGACACTTGGCGCCCTATAAGCACCAGATAAGGAGCCCCACATGTCCGACCAGCCGAAACAAATGACCGAAGATGAAGCCGCTGAATTTGCCGAGCAAGTCTTCGACGTTGCCCGCCGCGGTGACGCGGCCATGCTTGCCGCGCTGCTGGCCAAAGGCTTGCCGGCCAATTTGCGCAATCACAATGGCGACACCCTGCTGATGCTCTCGGCCTACCACGGCCACGCCGAGGCGGTAAAAGTCCTGCTGGAGTTCAAGGCCGACCCGCTGATCGCCAATGACAAGAACCAACTGCCGATTGCCGGTGCCGCCTTCAAAGGCAACCTGCCGGTGGTCAAGGCGCTGATCGAAGGCGGTACGCCGGTAGACGCCGCGTCCTCTGATGGCCGCACCGCGCTGATGATGGCGGCCATGTTCAACCGCGTCGACATGGTTGACTACCTGCTGGGCCAGGGCGCCAACCCCAAGGCCACGGATGCCCAAGGCGCAACCGCGTTGGCAGCCGCCCAGACCATGGGCGCAGTGGATACGGCGGCGCAGTTGCAGAAACTGGTGTAGGCTTTGCGCCCTCAAAAACCAGCCCGCTACAGGATCGCCCCATGAAAACCAGCCTCGTCGAACTCATCAGCAAAATCAGCGCCGGGGTCATGGGCGACGACGAGGTCGCGACGATCGCCGATGAGGCTGCCCAAGCCTACGCGGATCCTGCTGCATTTCTGGCCGCCAACCCGGACATCAACTACGACGACAGCTTCCCGATTCCGTTGGGGGAGTGGGTGGTGGTGGGCAGCCTGCCGGAGACCGTGCTGTTCCAGGCCGACACGTACGGTGAGCTGTTTGCGCAGATCGTCGCCTCGTTCGGCCCGGGCGTTGCGTTCAACCTCAAGCCCAAGCAATTGGCCAAGACCGAAAGCCTCACTGCCCTGAACCGCATTCAGATCCAGATGAGTGCCCTGAGCCCGGAAGATGGCGGCTATGTGCTGCTTGATTTCAGCCAGCCGCTGGATGATGAGATCCAGGCTGTATTGGTGTTCGGCAACGACCTGCCACGGGTGCTGGAGCTGTGTGCCGAAGTCGGCATCAAGGCCGAGCCATCCCTGGAAGCGCTGAAGGTGGCAATCCACGTCTGAAATAAAACGGAACCCCGGCCAGGGCTGACTATCCTACAAGGGCATGCCCTCACTTAGGAGCGACACCATGGGTTCCACTTTTAATGGCTTGATTGGGTTGATCATCCTCGCGCTGGATATCTGGGCGATCATCAACGTGTTCAAAAGCGGCGCAAGCACGGGCGCCAAGGTGTTGTGGATCCTGTTGATCTTGCTGCTGCCGGTACTGGGCCTGATTATCTGGGCGATTGCCGGGCCACGGGGCAACGTGCGGATCTGATCGCCTCACTCTACCCGGAGTAGGCACTACCCAGTGTGGGAGGGGGCTTGCCCTAATGCCGGTCAGTTAAGAGATAGAAGGGCAAAAAGTAACCTGTGGCGAGGGAGCTTGCTCCCGTTGGACTGCGCAGCAGTCCCATTTTTGGGGCCGCTTCGCGGCCCAGCGGGAGCAAGCTCCCTCGCCACAGGTACGGTGTTCGTCCTTACTGACTGGCATTAGGGCAAGCCCCCTCCCACATTTGGTTTCAGGGTGCCTCTAGATTTGTGTATCGAAATATTCGCTGCACACAATTTTCACAACTCATCCAAGACAATTCCCCGGCTTTTTCTGCCTGCCATTAAAGGCGCTGCAGCGGCGCACGTTCAGTAATTAATAGCCTTGCTGTGACTGATCGGGCACCATTCGCGCCACTGCGATATTTCGTCACTTAAACTTCCAATGGGTCCTGAAACGACATGGCAAACCCGGACGCCCTGAGTCAGCAGCGAGCTTCTAATCGCCTGCTGCAACCGACCGTCAAATCCCATCTGGCGTACACGCTGCTCTGCGCACTGGTCATGATGGTGATGTTCTCCCTGCTGCGCCTGGCGCTGCTGGTCTACAACCGCGAGATGATCCTCGACACACCGGCTTCGACTTTCCTGGAAGCGTTCGCCAACGGTCTGCGTCTTGACCTGCGCCTGGTGGTGTACCTGCTGATCCCGCTGCTGCTGGCACTGTTCAGCGTACGGGCCATGGCAGCGCGGGGCTTCTTCCGTTTCTGGTTGACCATCGCGTCCAGCATCGCCCTGTTCCTGGGCTTGATGGAGATGGACTTCTACCGCGAGTTCCACCAGCGCCTCAACGGCCTAGTCTTCCAGTACGTGAAGGAAGACCCGAAAACCGTGATGAGCATGCTCTGGTACGGTTTCCCGGTGGTGCGCTACCTGCTGGCCTGGGCCGTGGGTACGCTGATCCTGAGTATCGCCTTCAAAGGCGCCGACCGCGCCACGCGCCCACGCGGCCCGTTCAGCGGTGGCAGCATTGGCACGCGCCAGGTGGCGCCGTGGTACAACCGCATCGCGGTGTTCGTGGTCTGCCTGCTGATCGCCGTGGTTGCCGCTCGTGGCACCCTGCGCCAGGGCCCGCCGCTGCGTTGGGGTGACGTGTACACCACCGACTCGAACTTCGCCAACCAGTTGGGCCTCAATGGCACCTTGTCGCTGATCGCGGCGGCCAAGGCCCGGTTCGGTGAAGACCGTGCCAATATCTGGAAGGCCACCCTGGATCAGCCGCTGGCGACTCAGACCGTGCGCGACATGCTGGTACTGCCCCAAGAGAAACTGGTGGATACCGACACCGCCGCCGTGCGCCGTGACTACATGCCACCGGCCGAGAAGACCCTGCCGATCAAGAACGTCGTGGTCATCCTGATGGAAAGCTTCGCCGGTCACTCGGTGGGTGCATTGGGTCGTCCGGGCAACATCACGCCATCCTTCGACAAACTGTCCAAGGAAGGCCTGCTGTTCGACCGCTTCTTCTCCAACGGCACCCATACCCACCAGGGTATGTTCGCCACCATGGCCTGCTTCCCGAACCTGCCGGGTTTTGAATACCTGATGCAGACTCCCGAAGGCAGCCACAAGCTGTCTGGCCTGCCGCAGTTGCTCAGCGCGCGTGATTTCAACGACGTGTATGTCTACAACGGCGACTTCGCCTGGGACAACCAGTCGGGCTTCTTCAGCAACCAGGGCATGACCAACTTCATCGGCCGCAACGACTTCGTCGACCCGGTGTTCTCCGACCCGACGTGGGGCGTGTCCGACCAGGACATGTTCAACCGTGGCCTGCAGGAGTTGAAAGCCCGCGAAGGTGGCAAGCCGTTCTACGCACTGCTGCAAACCCTGTCCAACCACACGCCGTACGCGTTGCCAACCCCATTGCCGGTTGAGAAAGTCACTGACCGTGGCAGCCTCAACGAGCATTTGACGGCCATGCGCTACTCCGACTGGGCCCTGGGCCAGTTCTTTGAAAAGGCCCGCAAGGAGCCGTACTTCAAGGAAACTCTGTTTGTGATCGTGGGCGACCACGGCTTTGGCAACGAACAGCAGATCACCGAGATGGACCTGGGCCGCTTCAACGTGCCGATGCTGATGATCGCACCTGGCATGCAGGAGAAGTTCGGCGAGCGTGACCACACCGTGGGCACTCAGATCGACATTGTGCCGACCATCATGGGCCGCCTCGGTGGCGACACCCTGCACCAGTGCTGGGGCCGTGACTTGCTGAACCTGCCGGAAGGCGATAAAGGCTTCGGCGTGATCAAGCCTTCGGGCAGCGACCAGACCGTGGCCTTGGTTACCGCAGACCGCATCCTCGTGCTGCCCAAGGAGATGCCACCGAAATTGTGGCAATACGAACTGGGCGCCAACCCGACCGGTAAGGTGATTGCTGAATCGCCGGACGAGGCCGCGCTGAAGCAGAAACTTGAATCGTTCCTGCAGACGGCCACCAAAAGCCTGTTGGATAACACCGCCGGCGTAATTGACGGCAAGCCGGACTAACTAACCGGCAATAAAAAAGAGGCCTTTTTAGGCCTCTTTTTTTATGCGGTTTTTATATCCGGCCGAGCAACAACAAGACCAGCAGGACAACCAGCACGACACCCAGGATACCCGACGGGCCATAGCCCCAGTTGCGCGAATGCGGGAACACTGGCAGACCGCCGACCAGCAGCAGGATCAGGATGATAATTAGAATGAGGCTCATGGTTTTATTTCCTTATAGGCCTTGTGCAAGGACTGATGATTAAACATTAGGACCGCAGGTTTAATTACGGGCGCCTTAACAACTCCGACTGCTGCGCGTCGCAGAAAATTCCGTGTTTTTTTAAAGCATTTTGCAAACGTGCTTATTTCTTTTAATACGCTCGCCACTACCCCGTCCTAGTTGAAAAAGATTGAACTTAGGCTATAGGCAGGCATCCGACCGGGCCCACGGTTTGCCTGGGGCATTCAGCAGTCTGATGGTGCGTGGGTGGGGGAAAAACCTTCGCTACACTGCCGATCACTTCTTCTGTGAACCACAAGGCTACTTCCTATGCAAAATCGCATGATGATCACTGGCGCCGGGTCCGGTCTGGGTCGTGAAATCGCTCTGCGCTGGGCCCGTGAGGGTTGGCAGTTGGCCTTGTCGGATGTCAGCGAGCCGGGCTTGCAGGAAACCCTCAAACTCGTACGTGAGGCCGGGGGCGATGGCTTTATCCAGCGTTGCGACGTGCGCGACTACAGCCAGCTCACCGCGTTCGCCCAGGCGTGCGAGGTGAAGCTGGGCGGCATTGATGTGATCGTCAACAATGCCGGCGTCGCCTCAGGCGGCTTCTTCGCAGAATTGTCCCTGGAGGATTGGGACTGGCAGATCGCGATCAACCTGATGGGCGTGGTCAAGGGCTGCAAGGCGTTCCTGCCACTGCTGGAAAAGAGCAAGGGCCGCATCATCAACATCGCTTCCATGGCGGCGCTGATGCAAGGGCCGGCCATGAGCAACTACAACGTGGCCAAGGCCGGTGTGGTGGCGCTGTCGGAAAGCCTGCTGGTCGAGCTCAAGCAACAGGAAGTCGGCGTGCATGTGGTGTGCCCGTCGTTCTTCCAGACCAACCTGCTGGACTCGTTCCGTGGGCCGACGCCGGCGATGAAGGCCCAGGTAGGCAAGTTACTGGAGAGTTCGCCGATCTCGGCGGCGGATATCGCTGATTACATCTATCAACGTGTGGCTGAAGGGGAATTCATGATCCTGCCCCACGAGCAGGGCCGCATGGCGTGGGCGCTAAAGCAGAAAAACCCGCAGTTGCTCTACAACGAAATGACCACCATGGCCGACAAGATGCGCGCCAAGGCGCAGGCAGTGAAGGGCTGATTCAGTGTTGGTCTGTCAGGCAATTTACCTGCGTTTGTAGGTATTGCCTGATTTGGCTGCCAGCCATTGAAGCCACTCCAGTCATCGCGCATGGTCGGGGTCCTGTCACTCCAAAAGGACAACCGCCATGCTGGTCTTAAGCCGCGCTGTAGGCGAAATCATCTCCATCGGGGATCACATCACTTTGCACGTCCTCGAACTGAACGGTACCCAGGTGAAATTCGGCATTGTCGCGCCAGCGGGAATCAATGTGCACCGCGCCGAGGTGCATCGCAAAATCCTCGAACGCCAAGCCACTCAACCCCAACCCGCTACCAACCCTTGACCCCCCCTCAATCGAACAGATGCTTGGGCACATCGTGCTTGAGCATCAACTGGCATTGCTCGCTTTCCGGGTCGAACACAATCAGCGCCTGGCCCTTGGTCAGCGCCTGGCGCACGCGCAATACGCGGGTTTCCAGGGGCGTGTCGTCGCCATTGTCGGTGCCGTCGCGGGTGACGAAGTCTTCGATCAGGCGTGTCAGGGTGTCGACTTCAAGTGCATCGTAGGGAATCAGCATACAAGCCTCAGGGGTTAAGTCCCGGCGATGCTACTGCGCCGGGACGCTGGTTGCCAGTCTCAGGACTTCTGACCCACCAGACTGTCCACCGACGGCACGCGGGTGTCGCTCTCCATCTGCGTCTCATGCTCCAACTGATGACTGAACCGATCCAGTGAACCCTGGGCCGGTTGTGCATCACTGGCGAACACCGGCGGGCTGAGGATGTACGCGCCCAACAGGCGACTCAGAGCGGCCAGGCTGTCGATATGGGTGCGCTCGTAGCCGTGGGTCGCGTCGCAACCAAACGCCAGCAGCGCCGTGCGGATATCGTGGCCAGCGGTCACTGCCGAGTGCGCATCGCTGAAGTAATAACGAAACAGATCGCGGCGTACCGGCAGGTCGTTTTCCGATGCCAGGCGCAGCAGGTGGCGGGACAGATGATAGTCATACGGCCCGCCGGAATCCTGCATTGCCACGCTGACCGCATGCTCGCTGGAGTGCTGGCCGGGGGCGACCGGCGCAATGTCGATGCCGACAAACTCACTCACATCCCACGGCAGGGCGGCGGCTGCACCGCTGCCGGTTTCCTCGGTGATGGTGAACAGCGGATGGCAATCGATCAGCAACGGCTCGCCGCTGTCGACGATGGCTTTGAGCGCGGCGAGCAGGGCGGCGACGCCGGCTTTGTCGTCCAGGTGACGGGCGCTGATATGCCCGCTCTCGGTGAACTCGGGCAGCGGGTCAAAGGCTACATAATCGCCCACGCTGATGCCGAGGGAATCGCAATCGGCGCGAGTCGCGCAGTAGGCGTCCAGGCGCAGTTCTACGTGGTCCCAGCTCACCGGCATTTCGTCCACGGCGGTGTTGAACGCATGCCCGGACGCCATCAACGGCAATACGCTGCCGCGAATCACGCCGTTATCGGTGAACAGGCTGACGCGGCTGCCTTCGGCAAAGCGGCTGGACCAGCAGCCCACGGGCGCCAGGGTCAGGCGGCCGTTGTCCTTGATCGCGCGCACGGCGGCGCCGATGGTGTCCAGGTGCGCAGAGACAGCGCGGTCGGGGCTGTTTTTCTGGCCCTTGAGGGTGGCGCGAATGGTGCCGCGCCGGGTCATTTCAAATGGGATGCCCAGTTCTTCCAGGCGCTCGGCGACATAGCGCACGATGGTGTCGGTAAACCCGGTGGGGCTGGGAATGGCGAGCATTTCCAGCAGCACTTTTTGCAGGTAGTTGAGATCCGGTTCGGGGATGGTTCGGCTCATGGAAACTCCTGATCAGATAAAGGCGCTTGTGTGGCAAGGGAGCTTGCTCACCACAGGTCATTGGGCAGTCGGTTGGCTGTGCGGGAAGAGAAGATCCACAAACTTTTCCGCAGTCGGCTGCGGCTCATGGTTGGCCAAGCCGGCCCGTTCATTGGCTTCGATAAACACGTACTCGGGTTGGTCGGCGGCGGGCACCATCAGGTCCAGGCCCACCATGGGAATATCCAGGGCGCGGGCGGCCCGCACGGCGGCGTCCTTGAGGGTGGGATGCAGGATCGCAGTCACGTCTTCCAGACAACCGCCGGTGTGCAGGTTGGCGGTGCGGCGCACGGCCAGGGTTTTTCCGGGGGGCAGGATGCTGTTGTAGTCGTAGCCGGCGGCGGCCAGGGTGCGTTCGGTTTCGGCGTCCAGCGGGATTTTGCTTTCGCCGTCCGTAGCCGCCTGGCGGCGTCGGCTCTGGGCTTCGATCAACGCACCAATGGAGTGATGGCCGTCACCAATCACTTCAGCGGGACGGCGGATCGCGGCGGCGACCACTTCGAAGCCGATCACCAGAATGCGCAGGTCCAGGCCTTCGTGGAAGCTTTCCAGCAGAACGCGGCTGTCGAATTGGCGCGCCGCTTCGATGGCCTGTTGCACCTCTTCGATGCTGTGCAGGTCCACCGCCACGCCCTGGCCCTGTTCGCCGTCCAGCGGCTTGACCACGATGCGCTGGTGTTCGTCGAGGAACTCCAGGTTGTCATCGGCGCTGCCCGCCAGTTGCTGCGACGGCAATTGCAGGCCGGCGGCCTTGAGCACCTTGTGGGTCAGGCTCTTGTCCTGGCACAGGGTCATGCTGATGGCGCTGGTCAGGTCGCTCAATGACTCACGGCAGCGCACACGGCGCCCGCCGTGGCTGAGGGTGAACAGGCCCGCGTCAGCATCGTCCACCTGCACATCGATGCCACGACGATGGGCTTCTTCGACAATGATCCGCGCATAGGGATTGAACCCTGCCTGCGGGCCGGGGCCGAGAAACAGCGGTTGGTTGATGCCGTTCTTGCGCTTGATCGCAAATGTGGTCAACGCCCGAAAACCGAGCTTGGCGTAGAGGCTCTTGGCCTGACGGTTATCGTGCAGCACCGACAGGTCCAGGTAGCTCAGGCCCCGGCTCATAAAGTGCTCCACCAAGTGGCGCACCAGCACTTCGCCGACGCCGGGCCGCGTGCATTGCGGGTCGACCGCCAGGCACCACAGGCTGCAACCGTTCTCCGGATCGTGAAAGGCTTTCTGGTGATTGAGGCCCATGACGCTGCCGATCACCGCGCCGCTGTCTTCATCCTCCGCCAGCCAGTACACCGGGCCACCTTGATGGCGTGGCGTGAGGCGCTCGGCGTCGACGGGCAACATGCCGCGTCCCTGATACAGCTGGTTCACGGCCAGCCAGTCAGCTTCGGTTTGCACCCGGCGGATACGAAAGCCGCGAAATACCCGCGTGGCCGGGCGGTAGTCGGTAAACCACAGGCGCAGGGTGTCGGACGGATCGAGGAACAACTGCTGCGGATCGATCCCGAGAATCTGCTGGGGCGCGGCCACATACAGGGCGATGTCGCGCTCACCGGGCTGCTCGTGGAGCAACGCCTGCGCCAAGCTCGCTGGATCAGGAAAGGTATGCCCGATCAGCAACCGGCCCCAGCCGCAATGCACCGCAATCGGTTCGGCGGCCAGGGGGCTGCCATCTTCGGCCAGTCGGGCTTGCAGGCGCTCGTAGGTCGGCGCCTGGCCCTTGAGCAAGCGTTGGCTATAAGCCGCTGCGTGGGGTTTCATCAATCAGATTCCTTGTTCGCTGAGCCACAGGTTCAGCGCCGCCAATTGCCACAGCTTGGAGCCGCGCAACGGGGTCAATTGGCCTTGAGGGTCGGTCAGCAGGCGATCAAGCATGGCCGGGTTGAACAGGCCACGATCCTGGCTCGGGTCCAGCAACAGTTCACGCACCCAGTTCAAGGTGTCGCCTTGCAAATGCTTGAGGCCGGGCACCGGGAAGTAGCCTTTCTTGCGGTCGATGACTTCGCTCGGGATCACGCGGCGCGCCGCTTCCTTGAGTACTTGCTTGCCGCCGTCGGGCAACTTGAACTGGCCTGGCACGCGGGCCGAGAGTTCCACCAGGCGGTAGTCGAGGAACGGCGTGCGCGCTTCCAGGCCCCAGGCCATGGTCATGTTGTCGACGCGCTTGACCGGGTCGTCCACCAGCATCACGGTGCTGTCCAGGCGCAAGGCCTTGTCCACCGCTGCATCGGCGCCGGGCATCGCAAAATGCTCGCGCACGAAGTCGCCAGCGGCGTCATTGGCGGTCAGCCACTTGGGCGCGACGGTGGCGGCGTAGTCGTCGTAGCTGCGGTCGAAGAACGCCTCGCGGTACGCCGCATAGGGGTCGCTGGCGCCATCGACGTGCGGGTACCAGTGGTAACCGGCGAACAGCTCATCGGCGCCCTGGCCGCTTTGCACCACTTTGCAATGCTTGGCGACTTCCCGCGACAGCAGGTAGAAGGCGATGCAGTCGTGGCTGACCATCGGTTCGCTCATGGCGCGGAACGCGGCGGGGAGTTGTTCGATGATCTCGCTTTCGGCGATGCGCAGTTGGTGGTGACGGGTGCCGTAATGCCTGGCGATCAGGTCCGAGTACTGGAACTCATTGCCCGCTTCGCCGCCGGCGTCTTCAAAACCGATGGAAAAGGTCGATAGATCCTGTACGCCGACTTCCCGCAGCAGGCCGACGAGCATGCTCGAATCAACGCCACCGGAAAGCAGCACGCCCACATCCACCGCCGCCCGTTGGCGGATCGCCACGGCGTCGCGGGTACTGTCGAGCACGCGGTCGGTCCAGTCTTGCAGGGTGAGGTTTTTTTCGTCCTCACGCGGGCCGTAGGGCAGGGTCCACCAGGTTTTCTGTTCAGTCTTGCCGTCGGCGTCGATGCGCATCCAGGTCGCTGGCGGCAGTTTTTCGATCCCCGCCAGCAGGGTGCGCGGCGCAGGCACCACAGCATGGAAGTTCAGGTAGTGATTGAGCGCCACCGGATCGAGGATCGGGTTGATATCGCCGCCCTTGAGCAGCGCCGGCAAGCTTGAGGCAAAGCGCAGGCGCTGGCCGGTGCGCGACAGATACAGAGGCTTCACGCCCAGGCGGTCACGGGCGATGAACAGGCGCTTGGCGTCGCGTTCCCAGATGGCGAAGGCAAACATGCCATTGAGCTTGGGCAGCAGCGCTTCGCCCCAGGCGTGGTAGCCCTTGAGCAGCACTTCGGTGTCGCCGCCGGAATAGAAGGCGTAGCCCAGGGCTTCAAGCTCTTCACGCAGTTCCGGGAAGTTGTAGATCGCACCGTTGAAGGCCAGGGACAGGCCCAATTGGGCGTCGACCATCGGTTGGGCGGAGCCGTCCGACAGGTCCATGATTTTCAGGCGACGATGGCCCAGGGCAATCGGCCCTTGAGCCTGGAAACCCCACGCGTCAGGTCCGCGTGGCGCCAGGTGATGGGTGATTCGCTCCACGGCTGCCAGGTCGGCAGGTTGGTGATCGAAACGCAGTTCTCCAGCTAATCCGCACATAAAGTCCTTACCGGTTTTTCCGTTGGGGAGGGAAGAAGTACCAAGCGCCAAAACGGCGGGTACCCAGAAACTGACCGGGGTGGATGCGCGGAGTTTTAGATCAATCTGTTATAAGGCAGATGGCCGCAGCCCTTGAAAGGCCTTGGAGCAAGCGTACAACCAGCGGCTTTTTATACCGCCTTTGGCCGTGATACCGGACCTATTGTTCGAGCCCATTCGACTCAATAAGGACCCCTGCTGATGACACAGCAACACTCACTGGCGCAAGTCACCCACCCGTTGACGCAGGACCAACTGCTCGGCGCGCTGTTGGAAATAACCGGCGACCTGGATAAAGCCATGGTGCTCCAGGCAACGCTGCCGCCTTGGCTGATCAAAGCCAAACCTGAGGTTTTGAAAGCCCTGGAAGACGATTATCGCGAGAGTCAGTTCCCACGCGAGCGTGCTTTGCGGCTGCTGAAGCAGATCAAACCGCTCGACGAATTTTGCCGCGAAAAGCTCAAGGCGTATTTAGCGGCCAAGGGCCTTGGCTCTTTGGACCTCGACCATGATCTGCTGGAAATTCCCTGGCGCACCATCAGCGGCATAAGTCCTTTGTTGGGCGGCATGCTTATCGAGACGCAGACCTTGGAGCACCACAGCCTGCTGCAGGCGGCCATGCAAAACTTTCCCGCATCCCGCGCCGAACCTGATGGTCTGCCGCAAGGAACCGTGATCCGTCATGGTGCCAAAGGGGAGGTGCTGGCAAGTCCCAAGGCCCATGAGTTCATTGGTTATTGCCGGGAGCTGGATGTGGGCGAAGCCTACCAGGCGCATTTGCGTGAGCACTTCAACCTGCCGGGCCCCGATGAAGCGCCCATGGAGGCTTTGCGAGGTTACAACCCGGCAGTCTCCGATATTGGCCAATCGCGCTGCAGTGATATGAAAGTTGATTTGCACATCGCCTGCGCCAAGGGCGACATCGCGGAATCGACGTACGGTCTGTTACTCAAGGCCGTCAACACCGGCCTGGCAGCCAGTCAACTCAACGAACTGTTGTTCAATGGGCGGCCGCTGGTATGGCATGGCCTGAAAATTCGTGGCGCGTGTGTATGGAGTGTGTTGGTGTTTTGCGGTAACTCACAGACCGACTTTGTCCACGGTCCGTTGGTGGTGTACATGCCCAAAGATCCGCTGCGTCCGCTCTTCGAGTACTCGACGCTGCACGATTTCAGCACCTACTTGACCTCCAGACTCGAAGTCGCCAGCTATCGCAGCGCATTCGCCGCTTATTTGGATGAGTCCGAACGGCTTAGTTTTTTTGAGCAGTTCGATAAAGACAAAAACCTGAATCAAATGGATCCCTTGCCGGTGCTCACCAGCCTGACCACATTCTTTTTCAACAGTTGTGTCGGAAAACTGCAGTTGGATGCCAGGGAGCTGGCAGTACCGGTTGCGGACGTCGACGAAGACGCGCGTAAGCAGCGTCTGCAGCGCTACCTGAATATCGGTTTGACGCTGTTGAATGTCGCCGGGCTGGTGGTGCCGGCGTTGGGGCAGTTGATGATGGGCGTGGCCGTTGGCGAGTTGTTGGGTGAGGTGTTTGAGGGCGTGGAAGACTGGAAACATCGCGACAACGCCCACGCCCTTGAACACCTGATTAACGTGGCGCAAAGCATCGCGTCCATGGCGCTGTTCGCCACTGGGGTCAAAGTGGTAGGCGGGGTGGCCAGGCGGGTACTCAGCAGGGCTCCCGATTTTTTTGAAGGCGTGGAGGCTGTCAGTCCGTCGGATGACGCGGTGCGCTTGTGGCGTAGAAGCAGTACGCCGTATCGACAGCCGTTGACGCTGGAAGGCAAGGTTGCCAGCCCAAAAGGGGTGTATCAGGCCAATGGCCAGTCATACGTCAAGATCGATGGCGGCGTTTACTCGATTGCCTACGATGAGCGGATCGGTCGTTGGCGAGCCCGTCACCCGAAACGCGACACTGCCTACCGACCCTCGTTGCAGCACAACGGCCAGGGCGGGTGGCAGTTTGCGTTCGAACGCCCTGAAGAATGGGATAACCCCAACTATATCTTGCAGCGATTGGACCCCAGCCTGGCCTCGTTGCCAGAGGGGCACCTGCAGGATATTGCCGCCATCACCGACATGACCCTGGCGCGCTTGCAACAACTGGCGAGGCAGAACCGCCCGCTGTCCGAGCGATTTCATGAATGCGCGTTGCGCTTTGAATACAACCAGGAGGTGCGTGATCTGCGCTGGCAAATGGAACACGATGCGCCGCTTGATCCCACTACCGCAAAGGTCCAGATGATGGCCTTGCCCTTTATGGAGGGATGGCCCAAAGGGCGCTTTTTCGAGGTACTGGACCCTGAAGGGTATGTGCTTGAGCGTCACCCCGATACGGCGCCGTTTGACTATGAAGACTTGAGTATCCACCTCACCGAGCAACAACTGAAGGACGGCGAGGTGATGTCAACCACGCTGGCCGCGCTTTATCACGAGGAGAAGGCGATGTTGCTGGGGGGAGCTGTTGAGTCCGGCGCGGAGCACGGCGTGCTCAAGCAACGATTGATGGCATCGCTGCAGCAACGCCATCGACAGGTCTATGAGGCGCTTTACCAAAACGGCGATGTTATCGATCAGACCGATCATGGGTTGCTCAAGGGCCATTACCCGCAGTTGCCTCTGGGCGTGTCAAGGGAGGTTGTAGGTCAGGCATCGGCCGCCAATCGCTGGCGGTTGCGCCAGACCGGGCGGGTGCCTCTGCGGCTGGCTCAGCAGGCGCGCGAGGCCCTGGATACATTGGTCGAGGACCAAGCGTTGATCGGCTTGTACCTGCCGGAGTTGGCTAACGATGCGACACGCCGCATGGTGCTCGGCTTGGCCCCTGGCCTTGAGGGGTGGCCGGCTGACCTGAGGCTGCAATTGCGCGACGGGTCGCCCACAGGACGGCTGCTGGGCCAGGTCGGCAGCGATACGGCCACGGCATCGCGTACCCTGGTCAAAGTGGGCGCAGACTTCCAGGCGTTCGATGAGACGGGGGCGCCGCTGGGGATACGTAGCAATGGGCGTGAGGGGCTGTATCAGGCCCTCGTCGATGCGTTGCTCCCTGTTGATTTGGCCGGTATGGACGTGCAAAGCGCGAGTCAGTTGCGTTATCGGCTTACCGAGCAGGCGCAGAAGCAGCGAAGGCAACTCTCGCGTTTCGTCTGGCCCGAACGTGCCGAGCCCAAGGAAATGCCAGCATCCTGTATTCAGTCCTGGCCTGGGGAACCGGCCCGGTTTCCCAGGGGCCTGGTGCGCAAGGTGCGCAAACTCTACCCGTCGTTCAACGATCAGCGCATCGCGACATTCCTCCAAGCGCTGGGAACCGATCACTTGTCTCGCGCCAGAGCGGTCAAGGCGCTTAAAGAACAGTTTGAGCAATTGCGTCGAGCATTGGGCCGGTGGGCCAGGGAAAGGGTTGCGTCGACGCCGGCGGGTTATACGTCGGCGGACTATCGACTCAGTCGCCTGCAAGCGGTGCAGGCAATCGAGAGCAGTTGGCAGCACGCCTCGTTGCTGCCCGATGAGTTGGGGGAAAAGGTGCCCGGCCTGATGCTTGATGGCATGGCCTTGGGCTCGCTGCCGACCTTGCCGCCAGGGGTCAACTTTGATCATGTCCAGCGCTTGTCGTTGAATCATATGGGGCTTGATGATGATGTGGCGTACTTCCTCAAGCACTTCAAGCAATTGCGCACGCTGGAACTCTCCGACAATCAGCTCACGCGGCTGCCTGAGGTGCTGTCGCGGATGCCGGAACTCAAGCGTGTGTACCTGGACAGCAATCGCTTGCAACTGACGGAGCACACCCGTGTAAAACTGGCCGGCCTGACTGGCCTTACATTGCTCAATCTGAACAACAACCCTCTGATAGATCCGCCTGCGATCAGCAAAATGTTTGATCTGCGCACCCTGGCGTTGCGAAATTGCCGGTTGAGAAACGTGCCCGTCGGCTTGTTGCGCCTGCCCTATCTGGAGCATGTCGATCTTCGTGAAAATGATCTGCTTGAGCTGCCGGATTGGCTGTTCAGCGCGCCACGCACGCGCGCCGAGGTGATTAATCTGCGCCATAACCCGCTGGGCCTGCGCAGTCGTCAATTGTTGCGCGACTATCGCAACAACGTAGGCGTGGGCATGGGGTTCCTGGAGGACGACATTGCCCGTCTGAATGAGCAGAAAGCCCGGGAGTTGTGGCTGGCGGATGAGTGGCTTGCCCACTACTCCCAACGGAGCACGACGTGGTCAGGGCTGCGGGATGAACCGGGATCTGATGGTTTGTTCAAGCTGCTGGCGGAGTTGGGGGGGACGGCGGACTCCACCCATGTGCGTGAGGACCTTGAACACCGGGTCTGGCGGGTGCTGGAGGCTGCGAGTGCCCATGCGGAGTTGCGTGAGGAGGTGTTTGAGCGCGCAGCGACACCTTTGAATTGCGACGATGCTGCCGCCACGAGCTTCAGTAACCTGGAGGTATTGGTCGAAATTCACGAGGCGGCGCAACAGGTCGAAGGCGGCCACGTGACGGCCCAGTCACTGTTGAGGCTGGGCCGAGGTCTGTTCCGTCTGGACCGGTTGGAGCGCATGGCGCAAACCCACAGTACGGAGCATCCCACTGCCGATCCGTTGGAAGTCAGCCTGGCGTACCGAACGGGGCTGGTCGACAAATTCTATTTGCCGGGGCAACCCCGGCACATGCGCTTTTCCCGTTTGGCCGGGGTTTCGCAAGCGGCGCTGAGCACCGCCGAACTTAAAGTCAAAGCGGATGAATTGTCTCCCAGGCTTATAAAGTTTTTGATGGAATTACCGTTTTGGACGCGTTATTTGAAACGCACCTCCAGCGCTTCCTTCGACGCCTTGAATGAGCCGTTTGACCAGCGCATGCAAACGGTCTTCGACCAGAGCCTGACCCTTGACGACGTTGATTACCGTGATCAGATGAACGAAATACTGCGCGAACAAGGGCTGGCGGAAAAAGCCGAAATTGAGCGCTTGACCCTCGAAGCGCTGAAGCTCGATGAAACGCCCCAGGTGTGTGCGCTCCCCATTGGTTAAGGATGCCTGATCAACCTTGCTCGGGTTTGGCCGCGTTGCTTCGAATCAACGACCGAATGGCGAATCGATTGGGGTGACAGGCCTCGGCCACGCTTCGCGGCAGGGGCAGGGGCTCGTTATCCAGCCAGGCCGCCAAGAGTTCGCCGGACAGCGGCGCGGTGATCAACCCACGGGAGCCGTGGCCGCTGTTGACGTAAAGGCCTTGCAGCCACGGGCAAGGCGTCTGCGGCACATGGCGCGCGTCTTTGCGCAGCGCGTCAAAGGTGTGAGCAAAGGCTGGGTGATCCGCCAACGGACCGACAATCGGCAAGTAGTCCGGGCTGGTGCAGCGGAATGCGGCGCGACCGTCCAGCGTCTCCGGGGCGAGCGTGTCAGCGTGCAGGCGTTGCGTCAGGTCGGTGGAGATCTCCTGCAGCAGGGCCAGGTTGCTGGCGTGTTCGGCGGGCGTCGGGGCCAGGTCATCGCTCTTGAAGTCGAAACTGGCCCCTAACGTATGTTCCCCCAGGCGTGCGGGTGCCACATAGCCTTCGGCACACACCACCGTGGCCAGCGCGGCGCTGGCGGCGGTTTGCGGCAAGCGGGTGATCTGCCCACGGATGCGCTTGAGCGGCAGCTCGGCGCAGGCGGCAAAGCGCTTGACCTCCGTAGCGCCGGCGAGCACCACCACCGGCGCGCTGGCCAGCAGCGTCTGGCCTTCCCAGGCCTGCCAGTGTCCGTCGACTTTGCGCAGTTCAAGCACCTCATGGTGAGCCAGCACCTGAACCCCAGGTTGCTGCGCCTGCCACTGGCAGAGCGCCGGCGGATGAACCCAGCCACCCTCGGGGAAAAACATCCCGCCCGTGGCCAAGGTAACGCCGGCCTGAATCTGGGCCTGGTCTTTATCCAGCAGATGCAACAGTTCCGGCGCGAACGCCTGGGCCAGCTGCGCCTGGCGCTCGGCCTCCTTGGCATTGAAAGCCAGTTGCAGCACGCCGCAGCCGTCCCACTCCACACCGCGTTGCAGGTGTTGCAGCAGGCGCCGGGTGTGGCCGAATCCGCTGACAATCATCTGCGACAAGGCCGTGCCATGGGCCGACAGCTTGAGATAGAGCACGCCCTGCGGATTGCCGGAAGCCTCCTGAGCGAGCCCTGCGTGACGTTCCAGCAGGCTGACCTGCCAACCCCGCGCCGCGAGGCTGGCGGCACTGGCGCAACCGGCCAGCCCGCCGCCGATGACCATGGCGCGGCGCTCGCCCGTGTGCACGGGCGGGCGGGCAAACCAGGGCTTGAGGGCGGCGGGAGGTGGCACGTCGTCCGGCCAGCCGAGGAACTCGCCGCGCAGCACTTCCCATTTGTGGCCGATGCCGGGGGTGCGTTTCATCTTGAAGCCGGCGGCATTGATCAGACGCCGGACCCAGCCGGTGCTGGTGAACGTGCTGATGGTTGAACCGGGTGCCGCCAGCCGGGCAAGCTCAGCGAACAGCTCGGCGGTCCACATGTCGGGGTTTTTCGCCGGGGCGAAACCGTCGAGAAACCACGCGTCGACCTGGGCATCCAGCTGAGGCAATTGCTCCAGGGCGTCGCCGATCAACAGGGTCAGGGTGACGCGCCCGCTGTCCAGCACCAGGCGCTGGAAACCTTGATGAATCGCGATGTACTGCGCCAGCAGTGGCTCGGCCAGGGCCTTGAGCTGCGGCCACAGGGACAAGGCGCGGGTCAGGTCGGCGGGGCTGAGCGGGTATTTTTCAACGCTGACAAAATGCAGCCGGGCGCTGGCCGGTGCGTGCTCATTGAACAACTGCCACGCGCAGAGGAAATTCAACCCGGTGCCGAAGCCGGTCTCGCCGATCACAAAGCACGCGCCCTCGGGCAGGTCGGCAAAACGCGCCTGCAGACGGTTCTGTTCGAGAAACACGTAGCGGGTTTCTTCCAGGCCCGACTTGTCGGAGAAGTACACATCGTCGAAGACCCGCGAGTGCGGGCGGCCTTGGTCATCCCAGTCGAGCTGGGCGTGGGATACGGGGTTCATGGGCGGCTCGAAGAAGACAAGGCGGCCATTCTAGCTGATCAACCGCCATTGAATTGACCCATGGCAAGCGCGTGTGCAATTTCCTCCCGCGTGTTGCGGCCCAATCCGCTAGTCTTGAGCCATCTTGAAACGGAGCTGCCCATGTTCGAATCCGCCGAAATCGGTCACGCCATCGACAAAGACACCTATGAGGCCGAAGTGCCGGCCCTGCGCGAGGCCTTGCTGGAAGTGCAGTACGAGCTGCAACAGCAGAAACGCTTCCCGGTGATCATCCTGATCAACGGCGTGGAAGGCGCGGGCAAGGGCGAGACCGTCAAGTTGCTCAATGAATGGATGGACCCGCGCCTGATCGAAGTGCGCACCTTCGACCAGCAGACCGACGAAGAACTGGCCCGACCACCTGCCTGGCGCTACTGGCGCCAGCTGCCGGCCAAGGGGCGCATGGGCATCTTCTTCGGCAACTGGTACAGCCAGATGCTGCAAGGCCGCGTGCACGGGCAGATCAAGGACGCACGGCTCGACCAGGCCATCGCCGGCGCCGAGCGCCTGGAGAAAATGCTCTGCGACGAAGGTGCGCTGATCTTCAAGTTCTGGTTCCACCTGTCCAAGAAACAGATGAAAGCGCGGCTCAAGGCCCTGGCCGACGACCCGCTGCACAGCTGGCGCATCAGCCCGCTGGACTGGCAGCAGTCCGAGACCTACGACAAGTTTGTGCACTTCGGCGAACGCATTCTGCGCCGTACCAGCCGCGACTATGCGCCTTGGCATGTGATCGAAGGTGTGGACGCGCATTACCGCAGCCTGACCGTGGGCAAGATCCTTCTGGATGGCCTGCAAAATGCGCTCAAGCAGGCCAAAGGCAAGGCCAGCGGGATGAACCCCGCACCTCTGATCCCTTCGGTTGACCAGAAGAACCTGCTGGACAGCCTCGACCTGTCCCTGCGCCTGGACAAGGACGACTACGAAGAACAGCTGATCACCGAGCAGGCACGGTTCTCTGGCCTGATGCGCGACAAACGCATGCGCAAGCACGCGTTGATCAGCGTCTTCGAAGGCAATGATGCAGCGGGCAAGGGCGGTGCGATCCGTCGGGTGGCCGCGGCGCTGGACCCGCGCCAGTACCACATCGTGCCGATAGCTGCGCCCACTGAAGACGAACGCGCCCAGCCTTACCTGTGGCGGTTCTGGCAGAAGATCCCGGCGCGCGGCATGTTCACCGTGTTCGACCGCTCCTGGTACGGCCGCGTGCTGGTGGAACGCGTCGAAGGCTTTTGCAGCACGGCAGACTGGATGCGGGCCTATGGCGAGATCAATGACTTCGAAGAGCAACTGCGCGATGCGGGGGTGATCGTGGTCAAGTTCTGGCTCGCCATTGATAAGGACACCCAGCTGGAGCGTTTCCAGGCCCGCGAGGAAATCCCGTTCAAACGCTTCAAAATCACCGAAGACGACTGGCGCAACCGCGACAAATGGGACGACTACCGTGCTGCGGTGGGCGATATGGTGGACCGTACCAGCACCGAAATCTCGGCCTGGACCCTGGTGGAGGCCAATGACAAGCGCTGGGCGCGGGTCAAGGTGCTGCGCACGATCAACCGGGCGTTGGAGGAGGCGTTCGACAAAACCGACAAGCACGATAGGAAGAAAAAGAAATAACGTTTTTGTAGTGAGCAGGCTTGCCCTGCGCCGGGTTGCGAAGCAGCCCCAACACTGCCGATCAGTTTTGTCTGAAAAAACGCGTCGACTGGATTGGGGCCGCTTCGCGCCCCAGCGCAGGGCAAGCCTGCTCACCACAGGGAGCAGGTTCACCACAGGGATCAGGTTAATCAGAGGGACCTGGTTCATCAGAGGGATCAGGCTCACCAGAGGGAGCAGGTTAATCAGAGGGACCTGGTTCATCAGAGGGATCAGGCTCACCAGAGGGAGCAGGTTAATCAGAGGGATCAGGCTCACCAGAGGGACCAGGTTCACCAGAGATATCAGGTTCACCACAACGAGCCGGTTCCCCCAATAGCCCCATCGCCTCGCCGGCCATGGTTTTGTATATGCCGGATGAATGATCATCGCGGCTGTGGGGGCCTGCATCTATTCTCGATCCATACCCCATAACCACAAGATCGAGGTAGCCCATGCGTGAAGTAGTCATCGTCGACAGCGTACGAACCGGCCTGGCCAAGTCCTTTCGCGGCAAGTTCAACCAGACCCGCCCGGATGACATGGCGGCCCATTGCGTCAATGCGCTGCTGACCCGCAACGGCATCGACCCGGCCACGGTGGAGGACTGCATCGTCGGTGCCGGCTCCAACGAGGGCGCACAGGGCTACAACATCGGGCGCAACGTGGCGGTGCTGTCGCAGTTGGGCACTGGTACGGCGGGCATGACCCTCAACCGATTCTGCTCGTCGGGCTTGCAGGCGATTGCCATCGCGGCCAACCAGATTGCGTCGGGGTGCAGCGACATCATTGTCGCCGGTGGCGTGGAGTCCATCAGCCTGACCATGAAAAGCGTCAACACCGACAACCTGATCAACCCGCTGCTGAAAGAGCAGGTGCCGGGCATTTACTTCCCCATGGGCCAGACCGCCGAAATCGTCGCGCGTCGCTACAACGTCAGCCGTGAAGAGCAGGATCAATACGCCCTGCAAAGCCAGCAACGCACGGCCCAAGCCCAGGCTGATGGCCTATTTGACGATGAAATCGTGCCCATGGCGGTCAAGTACAAAGTCGAGGACAAGAACACCGGCGCGGTGCAGATTCTCGACGGCGTGGTCGAGCGCGACGACTGCAACCGCCCCGACACCACCCTGGCCAGCCTGCAGGGTCTCAAGCCAGTGTTTGCCGAGGACGGTTCGGTGACCGCAGGCAACTCGTCGCAACTGTCCGACGGCGCGTCGATGACCCTGGTGATGAGCCTGGAAAAAGCTCTGGAACTGGGGCTCAAGCCCAAGGCGTTTTTCAGAGGTTTTGCCGTGGCCGGCTGTGAGCCGGACGAGATGGGTATCGGCCCGGTGTTCTCGGTGCCCAAGCTGCTCAAGGCGCGTGGTTTGCAAGTGGCGGATATTGATCTGTGGGAACTCAACGAAGCGTTCGCTTCCCAGTGCCTGTATGCGCGCAATCGCCTGGAAATCGACAATGCCAAGTACAACGTCAACGGGGGCTCGATCTCCATCGGCCACCCTTTCGGCATGACCGGCTCGCGGCAAGTCGGGCATCTGGTGCGTGAGCTGCAGCGACGCAACCTGCGTTACGGCATCGTCACCATGTGCGTGGGCGGCGGCATGGGGGCGACGGGTTTGTTCGAAGCCGTTCGCTAGTCGTCGAGGGTTCCTGGCGCGGGTCACTTGTGCCCGATCGATACAGAGGGGGAGCGTGCTCCCTCTCTGCGCATCTACTGTTCAGTAATAACAAGGCACCACTTTTTTAACTCGGTAGTGGGTGTTGGCCCGCCACTGCGGTTATTTTTAGTGTCTGTAGTTTGGTTCTTACAGCTAAGTCGCTCGTTTAAGTTTTGATACTTGTCGGCGTGTAGTTCATTTCCTTCAGCTATTTTAATTTTTGTTGGAAAACAGCCATGTTTTCCTGCGCGTCCTAGTGTCTTGCGACTACTAAGTTATAGGACGTATACGACTTATATTTTTAAAGTGCAGGGTGGAGACTTTCCTGGCGTTGAGCGGAGCCTGAATAGCAATACAAAAAGTTGTAAAAGTACTTCAGGATCAACCGACTTAATGGCGCGGGCGACACCGCTCGTTTAAATCAGCCCTGCACTTATCGGCTGCCGGGCGCCTTTAATGACATTTGTTAAGTGGGAATCTGTGAATGAAAACCAAAATGAAAGTTGCGCTGTTGGCTGGCGGTCTGTTGGCGGGCTCGGTGTCCGTTGCTCAGGCGGCAGATGGTACGGTCACGTTTTTGGGGTCAGTCCACTCGGGCGCTTGTTCCATCAAGCCTGACTCTGTCGACCAGACCGTGCGCCTGGGTGCGATTGCAAAGCATCAGTTGCAAGCGGGTGGCAAGTCTGAGGCCCGGCGTGTATTGATCGAGCTTGAAGGCTGCGATCTATCCGACCTCACCGATAACACCGTGACCACCACATTCACCGGTGCACCCTCCAGCGTTGTGCCTGGCGCGATCGGTACGGTCGGTGGCGCAGGCGGCGTGGGCATCATGATGACCCACGGCGGCGACCTGGTTCAGTTGGGCGTTCCTACCGCCCCGCAGATCATTTCCACTGGCGACAACACGCTGGAGTTCGGTGCCTACGTGCAAGGCGCCGCGACGGCCCCCATCATTCCTGGCGATTTCAGCGCCATCACCAATTTCACCTTGGCTTATCAGTAAGTTTCCCCCCCCGTCACCCAGTGTGGCGGGGGACGCTGACGGGAGTTCCAGGTGAAAACATTCATACGTTTCGCTCTCGCTTCTTCCTTGACGACCCTTATCAACCCCTGCGTTTTCGCCCAGGTGTCTTCGCAGGGCGAAGGGGTCGTGCTGTTAGGGGGAGAGGTTGTTGACTCAGCCTGCGGGCTGGAACTGGGCAATGCCGATCAAACCATCGAGATGCCGCCGGAGCCGGTTGGCCGGCTATTACGCAACGCGCGTGGGGAAGACCATCCCTTCCAGTTGCGTCTGGTCAATTGCTCATTGACTCGTCCGGACCCGTTGCGCCCAGGGCAAACCCTGCCGGATTGGGAGCATATGCGAGTGACATTTGACGGCCCTACGGACAGGTCCGGGCTCTCCTTTGCTGTCTTTGGTGCCTCGCAGGGCGTTGCCTTGCACATTGTGGACGCTGCTGGCGAAGAAAGTATTCCCGGGCAGCGCATGACGCCGACTCCGTTGAGAGAGGGCGATATGACACTCAACTACAGATTCTTCCTGGTCGGTAATGGATTGCCGCTGGTGGTGGGGGCCCACAGTGCCGCAGTGCGGTTCAAGTTGGAATATTTTTGAATATTGACGGGCAGGCTTTCATGTTGAATACAGCGAAGATTAAAAATACGCTGCGCCCTGGACTGTTTGGCGGGCTGATGTCACTGGCGGGAACTGCATTGGGTGGCGCGGATATCGAGTTCAATACCGACGTTCTCGACCTGATTGATCGCACCAATATTGACTTGTCTCAATTTGCGCGCAGCGGGTTTATTTTGCCCGGCACGTATTCGATGGTAGTGCACATCAACGGCCAGCCTATTGCGGAACAACCGGTGGCGTTCTATCCCCCCGATGAAGATCCCAAGGGCAGTCAGGCCTGTTTATCCCGCACACTTGTGGAACAGTTGGGCCTGAAAGTTTCCGATGCCAGCAAACTTATATGGTGGAAGGACGGGGAGTGCCTGGAAATTCAAAGTATGCCCGGCATGGAGGTCACTGGTGATCTGGCCAGTTCCACGCTGAGCATCAACCTGCCACAGGCGTATCTTGAGTACAACGCCACTAATTGGGATCCGCCCTCCCGTTGGGATGAGGGGGTCGCGGGGGTGTTGATTGACTACAGCCTGACGGCGCAGTCCAACTACCAGAGGGGCGATGGCAGTCGCAGGAACCTCAGTGGCAACGGCACCGTCGGGGCCAATGCTGGCGCCTGGCGCTTGAGGGCGGATTGGCAGGGGCGTGTCGAAAGTGGTCGGCAAGAGGCGGCAGGGCCTCAAAAGCTGGAGTGGAGCCGCTACTACGCGTATCGCGCAATTCCTTCGCTGAAGGCGCGTCTGCTGGTGGGCGAGAACTACCTGTATTCGGATCTGTTTGACAGCTTTCGTTTTACCGGTGCCGCGCTCAACTCGGATGAGAGCCAGTTGCCGCCCAACCTGCGTGGTTATGCGCCGGAAGTGGTTGGGGTAGCCAAAACCAATGCGAAAGTCATCATCAGCCAGCAGGGGCGTGTGCTTTACGAAACCCTGGTCGCGGCAGGTCCGTTTCGTATTCAAGACTTGCAGGACGCGGTAACGGGCAAGCTGGACGTGCGTGTGGAGGAACAGGACGGCACGGTACACAGCTTCCAGATCGATACGGCAGGTGTCCCCTACCTGACGCGGCCCGGGCAAGTTCGCTACAAATTGGCGGCCGGGCGACCGTCCAATCTTCAGAACGGCTCTGATGGGGACTTTTTCGGTACCGGAGAGTTTTCCTGGGGGATCAGCAACGGCTGGTCGTTGTTTGGCGGCGCAGTGAGCGATAACAACTATCGGGCGTTATCCGTTGGGGCGGGGCGCGACTTGCTGGCGTTCGGGGCCGTCTCGCTGGACGTGACGCAGTCCCATGCGAGCGTGTGGGGCGAGACGCTCTCGGGCAAATCCTATCGCCTTCAATATTCCAAGAACTTTGAAGAGTACGACAGCCAGGTGACCTTCGCCGGTTACCGGTTTTCCGAGAAGAATTTCTTGACCATGAGTGAATACCTGGATGCCCGGTATTACGGATTGAACGGCGAACTTGGCGGGCGCGGGGATTACCGGGATCCCGATGAGGGGTGGAGGCCTATTGGCGGCAGCAAGGCGCTGTATACGGTGACGGTCAACAAGCAGCTGCGTGAGCTGAGTGCGACGGTCTACGCCAGCTACCACAAACAAACCTACTGGGACCGGCCGGACACTCAGCGTTGGAACCTCTCGCTGTCACGGTACTTCAACGTGGGCTCGGTTAAAAACATGAGCCTATCCATGAATATGTTTCGCACCCAGGAATACAACTACCGCGACAACGGGATGGCAATCACGGTCAGCCTGCCATTGGGGCGTTCCGGCACATTGTCGCTGGATGCCAACAGGACCGCCGGCAAAAACGGCGGTGCAGCGCGCTACAGCGATCGCCTCGATGAGCGCAACAGTTATCAGCTCAGTGCCAGCGACACGTCCGTCAGTGGTTACCTGAACCACATGGGCGACCGGGCCGACATCGATCTAAGCGCCAGTACCCAAGAGGGCGACTCCAGAACCCTCGGTGTGTCTGCGCGGGGTGGCGGCACGCTCACGGCCTACGGCGCTGCGTTGCACCGGACCACGAGTACGGGCGGCACTCGCCTGATGATCGATACCGGCGGTGTGCCCGATGTTCCAGTGCGCGGTTACGGCTCACCGACGCGCAGTAACGCGTTCGGCAAAGCGGTCATCGCCGATATCAGCAGCTATCAGCGTACGGCGGCCAGTGTTGATCTGGAGCGCTTGCCGAGCAATGTCGAAGCGACTCAATCCGTCACGCAACTCACGCTCACAGAGGGGGCGATTGGTTATCGCACGCTGGATGTGATTGCCGGGGAAAAGGCCATGGCCGTTCTGCGTCTTCCAAATGGCAGCTCACCGCCCTTCGGCGCGACAGTGAAGAACCTGAAACAACAGGACACCGGGATTGTGAATGACGGCGGCCATGTCTACCTGAGCGGTATTCGGGCCGGCGAGCAAATGGTCGTCAGTTGGGGCGGTGATGAGCGGTGCGTCCTCACGCTCCCGGTCATTTTGCCCGCTGATGGCTTGACCGATGCCCTGCAACTGCACTGCCAGCGCGTAGCCGCTGCCCCATCCTCGCCCGAGCCGGCCGCGATGACCGGCCAGCCCAACGATACGGAGAACACAGCCTCATGATGCTTGACACACGCTTTACCTCCAGCGCCCTGGTGCTGCTGGCACTGGGCTTGAGCCAAAGCGCCAGCGCCGCAATCGGCCTGGATCGTACCCGAGTGATTTTCGATGGTGGCAAAGACGCTACCAGCGTGAACATCACCAACAACAATAAGCAGTTGCCGTATTTGGCCCAGGGCTGGATCGAGGACGAGTCGGGTAACAAAATCACCTCGCCCTTGATCGTGCTCCCACCGGTTCAACGATTGGAGCCCGGCAAACAAAGCCAGGTGAAAGTCCAGGCGTTGCCGGCGGCCAAGTCGTTACCGCAGGATCGAGAGACGGTCTATTACTTCAACTTGAGGGAAATCCCGCCACGCAGCGATAAGTCCAACACGCTGCAGATCGCGTTGCAGACCCGCGTCAAGCTGTTCTACCGACCGCAGGCGATCACGCCAAGCCAGCAGGACTTTTCCAACCCTTGGCAGCAACGATTGACCCTCACCCGAGAGGGCGATCAATACCGGGTCAATAACCCTACGCCTTACTACGTGACCCTGGTGGATGCGCGCAGCAGCAAGGATGGCAAGACCGTGCCGGGCTTCGCGCCCCTTATGGTCCCGCCCAAAGGTGCGATGACGCTGGGGCCGACGGCCACTGCATTGGGCGCCACGCCTCACCTGACCTACGTGAATGATTACGGCGGTCGTCCCCTGCTGGTCTTCACCTGCAGTGGCGGCACCTGCAACGTGAACGTGCAGGCTATATCGCCTGAATAAGTCTTGCCTGCTGCTGGAGAACGTTATGACCTCGCAACGTGTGAAAGTCCTGGGCGGCCTGCTGTGGGTCCTGGCGGTGGGGGCGCATGCCGAGGATGAAGAGGATATCGAAGGCATGAGTGGGTTGCTCAATGTACTCGGCGCCATGCATGAATCGCCGTGCAGTGTGGAGATGGCATCACTGCATCAGACGGTTGACCTGGACGCTGTGTCGACCAGCCAGTTGCAGCGGCCGGGTGACCAGGCGCCGGCCAAGGCATTCCAGCTGCGTTTTACCGATTGCCAGCGCACCGCAGGCCGGGTGCGCAGCGAACGTACGGGGAACCTGACATGGAGTGCCTACCAACCCGTGCTGTCGGTGGCGTTCAGCGCGCCTGCCGATGCGCAGGATTCACGGCTGGTCAAAGTCCAGGGCGTCACCGGGATGGGCCTGCTTTTGACCGATGCCCTGAGCCGTGATGTGCAGTTGGGTTCAAGGGGCGAGCCGCTGTTCTTGCCTGTTGGCCGAAACACCCAGACCTGGAATGTTCGGCCCACGCGCACCGCTGCGCCATTGACCAGTGGGGTATTTCGGGCCGTGGTGGAATTCAGGCTCAATTATGAGTAAGGGCAGAGCAATGGCGAAATCAATTGGCCCGCTGGCCATTTTTGTCGGCAGCAGCATGCTGTGGGCTGTCAGCCTGGGTGTGCAGGCCGAGACCAGCCTGACCGTCCGTGCGGTCATCGTTGCGCCACCGCCGTGTGTCATCAACGGTGGCAGTACGTTGGATGTGCCGTTTGGCAATGACCTGCTGACGTCACGGGTTGACGGGGTCAACTATCGGCGGGACGTGCCTTACACCGTTACCTGCGGCGCACCGTTCAGCAACGCGATGACGCTGGAACTCAAGGGGGCGGGAGCTGCGTTCGACAGCCGTGTGCTCCTGACCCGCAAGCCGGACCTGGGGGTAAAGCTGTTTGTGAATGGTGCCGACTGGCCGCTCAACACCGCAGTGAATTTTACGCACCCCAACTTTCCGGTGGTGCAGGCGGTGCCTGTCAAACGCGCGGGCAGCACACTGACGGGCGGGGCGTTCGATGCCGCCGCCACCCTTGTGGTCGAATACCAATGAAGAGGAACGATCAATGAGCGATTGGCAGCGGCGAGCGTTGCTCGCCTTGTGTTCCCTTGGCCTTTGCGGTGGTGCGTCAGCCAATTTGACGTTCAGTGGAACGCTCAACGAGCCTCCGCCCTGCACGATTGATGCGGGGAACACGATTGAAGTCGACTTTGGGGATGTCGGGGTACAGCGCGTCGACGGCGAGAAATACCGTAAGGGCGTTGGTTACACCATCAGTTGTGGTACCGACACACTGCCGTGGGTCTTGAAATTGAGCGTCAACGGCACCTCAACGACGTTTGATGGCGCCGCAGTGCAAACCAGCGTGCCTGAGTTGGGCATTCGGATTTTCCAGAACAACCTGCCGTTTGCGCTCAATCAGCCGCTGAACATCACCCTGTCATCACCGCCGACATTGGATGTGGTCCCGGTGAAACGGCCAGGTGCCATTTTGACGCCCGCCAGGTTTTCGGCGGTGGCCACGTTGTTGGCCGAATACCAGTAGGAGTTGAGTCCATGGGACATGAAATGACGCTGAAGTGCTGGTCCTGTGTCGGGCTGATATTTCTGCTCACCTTCGGCCTGATGCCTCAGGGGCGGGCGGCGGACAACCTGAGTTTCAAGGGCAACCTGGTTGAGCAGGCCTGCACCATTCGGCCCGGCGACGAGGCCATTACGCTGGAGCTCTGGGATTTGACCAGCAAGCATCTGTACCTCAACACCCGTTCACAGGGAAAGGGGTTCAGGCTGCACCTGGACGACTGCAATACCACGGTCGGCAACACGGTCACCATCATGTTCGGCGGCAGGGAAAACACGGCACTTCCCGGCTTGCTCGCGCTGGACGGTGGCAGTGGTGCCTCGGGTATCGGGGTGGGTATCGAGACGCTGAGCGACAAGCCGCTGCCCTTGAATGCCGTCAGCGACAAACAGGTGCTGAGCAATGGCAATAACGTGATCGAGCTCAAAGCCTATGTGCAGGGGGAGCCGGACGCCATCCGCGACCAAACCATAGGGCATGGCGCGTACACGGTGACCTCCACGTTTACGTTGGATTACCCGTAGCTGCGAACCGCCATTTATAGGTTGAAAACAGCCTCAGATAAACCTCAACTCTCTGCCAGGCGGCTTAAAACCCGGACGTAAGTTTGCGTTGGGCTGTGCCTGGGGGGAGGGGCAACGAGAGATCAAAATGAAACGACTATATGGAGCCGTTGTGCTTCTCGTCTTGATTGGTGTTACTACGACCGTGAGAGCAGCCGATTGCCGGGTAAATGGTGGACAGTGGGTACACGTAGGGGCTGGTGGTACTCTGAACCTGCAGGTCCCTGTAACTGTCCGATTGGACTCGGATAGTACCCGTGTCGTGCTGGACGGGGCCAGGTTGGAGTGCCGATTCACTCCCGGTCAACCGTTCCCTTCGTTTGTGGATTTCTGGAGAACCTCAGCGCTAGCCGGTGCTCCTTGGACGCCCGGCCCAAAATTCGCTAGCCAAGGCACTGGCTTACGAATAAACGGAGCGTACTTGAACACCCCTGTCCCGTATGAAATACACCTGGCCTCCATGCCCAACAACGGGGTGGGCGTCCCGATCAATGCAACACCTTATATTTTGATACGCAACAACCCGACTAACCCGATTGATGTGCGCATAGGGGACGTTCTTGGTGTGTTACGACTGCGCCAGACTAATAATTACGCCTCCACGAGTACGGTGCTTGTACTCACGTACACCGCTGCCAACAACTTCAGTATTTCTCCGTCAACCTGCACGATCAATAATAACAACCCTATCGAAATCAACTTCGGCAACGTACACCAGCGAGCAATCGGCACCGACCCGTTGACATCGACCATTGTCAGCAACCGCAGACTCACCTACTCATGCCCGGACGGTGGGATTAACACACCGATCACCATTACCTACAAAGGCATTTCAACGGGGTTTGACTCGCGCCTGCTGAGGATGACCAACCCCGACGTGGGCACTGCCCTTGTCCGTGCAGGCTCTGCGGTTCAAGTGAACGGTTCGTTCCTGACCCGCATCACCAACAGCGTGGGCGGCGACGACGTCACGTTTTCCCTGGTCCGGCGAAACGGCTCCCTGCCGACCCCAGGGGCGATCAGCGGCAGCGGTGTGCTGGTGATGGGGGTGCCATGACGCCTGCGCGAGGGCAGGTTTTGCGGCAGTACCCAAAGGGCACTGCATACCCCTAGAATGCGTGCTCCTACACCTCTGGCTTTTGGGGCACTCATGCACATCTCCTCCGGCCGCTGGGTCTACGGTTTTCTCCTGACCCTGCTGACCGCATTCCTCTGGGGCATTCTGCCGATCAAACTCAAGCAAGTGCTGCAAGTGATGGACCCGGTCACCGTCACCTGGTTTCGCCTCACCGTGGCCGGTGCGTGCCTGTTCGTTTACCTCGCCGCGACCAAGCGTTTACCCAGTCGCAAGGTGCTCGGCCCCAAGGGCGGCTGGCTGGTAGCGATGGCCGTGTGCGGGCTGGTGGGTAACTACGTGTTGTATCTGGTGGGCCTGAAGCTGCTCAGCCCCGGCACCGCCCAGTTGGTGGTGCAGATGGGCCCGATCTTCTTGATGATCGCCAGCGTGTTTGTGTTCAAGGAGCGTTTCAGCCCCGGGCAAGTGCTGGGGTTGTTCGTCTTGATCGCGGGGTTCGGCTTGTTCTTCAACCAGCGCCTGGAAGAATTGCTGACGTCCCTCGGCGCCTACACCGCCGGCGTGCTGACGGTTCTGCTCGCCACCTCGGTCTGGGTGTTCTATGCCCTGGGCCAGAAGCAATTGTTGACGGTGTGGAATTCGCTGCAAGTGATGATGGTGATCTACCTCACCTGCGCCTTGTTGCTCACGCCTTGGGCCCATCCGCTGGAGGCGCTGCAACTGAGTCCTCTGCAAGGCTGGCTGCTGCTGGCGTGCTGCATGAATACGCTGGTGGCCTACGGCGCGTTCGCCGAAGCCCTGGCCCACTGGGAGGCCTCGCGGGTCAGTGCGACGCTGGCGCTCACGCCGCTGGTGACCTTTGTGGCGGTGGCCCTGGCGGCCTGGCTGTGGCCGGATTACGTGCAGGCCGAAGAGATCAACGCCCTGGGCTATGTCGGGGCGCTGGTGGTGGTGCTGGGTTCGGCGGCTGTTGCGCTGGCGCCGTCGCTGCTCGCCGGGCTCAAGGCCCGGCGGCTGCGTTTGGCGTCTTAATGCCCGGCTTCCAGCATGTTTTCCGGGCGTACCCACTGGTCGAACTCTTCGTCAGTGAGGTAGCCCAGTTCCAGCGCCGCTTCCCGTAGCGTCAGCCCTTCGGCGTAGGCTTTCTTGGCGATCTCTGCCGATTTGTCGTAGCCAATATGCGGGTTGAGCGCGGTCACCAGCATCAGCCCACGCTCCAGGTGTTCGGCCATTTGCGCGGCATCGGGCTCAAGGCCCGCGATGCAGTGTTCATGAAAGTTGTTGCAGCCATCGGCCAGCAGGCGGATCGACTCCAACAGGTTGTGAATGATCACCGGCTTGTACACGTTCAACTGCAAATGCCCCTGGCTCGCGGCGATGCCGATGGTCACGTCGTTGCCCAGCACCTGGCAGGCCAGCATCGACAGCGCTTCGCACTGGGTCGGGTTGACCTTGCCGGGCATGATCGAACTGCCCGGCTCATTGGCCGGCAGCTTCACTTCCGCCAGCCCGGCGCGCGGTCCGGAACCCAGCAGGCGCAGGTCGTTGGCGATTTTCATCAGCGCCACCGCCAGGGTTTTCAGCGCGCCGTGAAGGGTTACCAGCGGCTCATGGCCGGAGAGCGCGGCGAATTTGTTCGGCGCGGTGACGAACGGCAGCCCGGACAGTGCCGCCAACTCGGCGGCAATCGCCTCGCCGAAACCATGGGGCGAATTGAGCCCGGTGCCGACGGCCGTGCCGCCCTGGGCCAGCTCACACACCTGGGGCAAGGCACTGCGGATGGCGCGTTCGGCGTAGTCGAGCTGGGCGATAAACGCCGAGAGTTCCTGGCCGAACGTGATCGGCGTGGCGTCCATCATATGGGTGCGGCCGGTCTTCACCAGCTTCATATGCCGTGCGGCCTGCTCGGCCAGACCGCCGGAAAGCGTGGCGATCGCCGGTAACAAGCGTTGGTGGACAGCCTGCACCGCCGCAATGCTCATGGCCGTCGGGAAGCAATCGTTGGAACTCTGGGAGCGGTTCACATGATCGTTCGGGTGGACCGGGCTCTTGCCGCCGCGTTGGTTGCCTGCCAGTTCGTTGGCACGACCGGCGATCACTTCATTGGCGTTCATGTTGCTTTGAGTGCCGCTGCCGGTCTGCCACACCACCAGCGGGAACTGGTCGTCATGGGTGCCGGCGAGCACTTCATCGGCGGCCTGTTCGATCAGGCGGGCGATGTCGGCGGGCAGGTCGCCATTGCGGTCGTTGACCCGTGCGGCGGCCTTCTTGATCAGGGCCAGGGCGTGCAATACCGCCAAGGGCATGCGCTGCTCACCGATGGCAAAGTTCACCAGCGAGCGTTGGGTCTGGGCGCCCCAGTAAGCATCATCCGGGACGCTCACGTCTCCCAGGCTGTCGGTTTCGATACGGCTCATCGGGCACTCTCCTTGAAGTCAGTTAGCGCAGTTTAGGCCGTGATCGGCCAGGTGGGTTCCCTAAAAGACTTTTCATCGGGCAATCCGCGCCCGACAAGGCTCGGGGTTGAGCCGCGAGGTTTTTTAGGCGCAGAATGGGCGCCCTTGGGGTCTTACCTCGCCAGCTAGAAAGGAAACTCGATGACTCGTCTTCGTGCCATCTGTACCGCGGTTGCTCTGGTTTGCGCCAGCGGCCAGGTTTTTGCCGATACCGCCAGCCACAACGCCAGTGCCGAAGCCTTCCTGACCCTGGCCCATGCCGACAAGCTGGGTACCCCGGTGTACATGCAAGTGCAGCAGATGTTCGCCCAGCGTTTCGAACAGACCAAGGCGCCAGCCGCCAAGCAGTCCGTTCTGGACAGCTACCAGGCCAAGGCCAACGCCGCCCTGGACCAAGCCATCGGCTGGCCGAAGCTCAAGCCGGACATGGTCAAGCTCTACACCACCAACTTCAGCGAATCCGAGCTCAAGGACCTGGTTGCGTTCTACCAGTCGCCACTGGGCAAGAAAGTCTTGGAAAAAATGCCGCAACTGACCCAGCAATCGGCCCAGATGACCCAGGCCAAACTGGAAAGCGCCGTACCGGTGGTCAACAAGCTGTTGGAAGACATGACCAACGAGCTGTCGCCCAAAGCTGCCCCGGCCAAGAAGAAGTAAGCAGGAATGACCATGCAACAGCGTATCGAAACGGCGCTCGCCGCCCTGGACCCGCAACACTTGAGCGTGCTGGATGAAAGCCACATGCACAGCCGTGGGTTGCAGACCCACTTCAAGGCCGTGCTGGTCAGCCAGCAGTTCGAGGGGCTCAACCGCGTCAAGCGCCACCAGAAGGTCTACGCCACCCTGGGTGACCTGATGAGCGAATTTCATGCGCTGGCGCTGCATACCTACACCCCTGAAGAGTGGGTGCAAATCGGCGCGGCGCCTGCTTCGCCGACCTGTGCTGGCGGGCATTAAACCCCCGCCCTGGCTTCAACCGGCAGCCGCCGGTTGAAGCGGGCTGCCATAACCCGCTACCTCTTTTTCCTTTCCTTGATCCCTAGGCTCTGCTGACCATAGTGCAACTTGGGTCATGTGATCATGTCTGCTTCACTCCATCGAAACACCCCCACGATTGTGGCGTTCGACCCCCGCGGGTTAACGGTCCGCACCCTGGCCTATCATCGCGTCAACGCCCAGACTGAACCGCAGCCGCGTATCAGTCGCCAGGTGTATGGCGCCAGCGGTTTTGTGCAGCAACAGTGGGATCCGCGTCAGTATGCCGCGAGTGCCCAGGCGCCCCGGGCACGGGCTTGCGAAACCCTGGTCCACAGCCTCTCCGGGACGACGCTTTTGCGCGACAGTGCGGACGCCGGCCGCCGCCTGATGCTGCTGAGCGAGGCGGGGCAATTGCTGCGTACCTGGGACAACAGGGGCGCCTGTCAACGCTACGCCTACGACACGTTGCAACGCCCGGTCGCCGTATTCGAACAGGCGGCCGACGAGCCTCGCGAGCGGTGTGTCGAGCGCCTCACATACGCGGGGGCCACCCCCGAAGCCGCAGCGCTGAACAGCTGCGGTCGCCTGGTCCGGCATGCCGACCCTGCCGGTACCCTGCTGATCAATGCCTATGCGATTGACCAGAGCGAGCTGCAGCAAACCCGGCGCTTTCGGCTTGATGCCGCACCGGTCGACTGGCCTGCAACGGTCGAGGCGCAGGATCTGCTGTTGGAAAGGGCGGCATACACCACCACTCGTCGTTATGACGCTGTGGGTGGATTGCTGGAGCAGATCGATGCAAAGGGCAATCGCCAGCATCGGACCTATGGGCTGCATGGGCGTCTCAAGGCTCTCGCCATCACCCCTGAGGGTGGCGTGCGCAACCTGCTGCTGCACGAGCGCGCGTACAACGCCAACGGGCAACTGACCTTCGAACGGGCCGGCACCACGTTGATCAAGACCCTGCGTTATGCCCCGCAAAGTGCGCGGCTCTTGCAGATGAAGACCTATCGTCAGGGCGAAGCCGACAAGCCCTTGCAGGACCTGGCGTACGCCTACGACCCGGTGGGCAATATCCTCAGCCTCAGCGACCGGGCACAGCCCACGCAATGGCACAGCAACACGCGCATCGAGGCGCGCAACCGTTACGAATACGACACGCTGTACCAACTCACCCTCGCCACGGGGTGGGAAAACGCCCGCAGCACGGCGGGTCAGGTGCCGCCGCCGCAGGTGTTGTTCGGGGCGACGGATGATGGGTTGTGGCGCCCTTACACCCAGCGTTACACCTACGATGAAGGTGGCAACCTGACGCTGGTGCGCCATGCCTCGGGCACTGGGTCCGGTTATACCCGACGCATGACCCTCGCCCCCGACAGCAATCGCGCCGTGCCCGGCGACTCGCCGCCTACCGCTGCGGCGTTTGATGGCAATGGCAACCAGCGCATGCTGGGCAGCGGCCAGCAGATCGTCTGGAATGTGCGCAACCAGTTGGCCTACGTGACCCAGGTCGTGCGCGCGGAGGGCGAGCCGGACGTCGAGGCCTACCTCTACGATGCCCAGGGCCAGCGCGTACTCAAGGTCAGGCGCAATCAGGTCGGCGACACCTCGCATACCCAACGCACCTATTATTTGCCGGGCCTGCAGATGCACTGGCGCAGGGGCCAGCGTCTCAACCTGCTGGACCTCGACGTGGAGGGCAGTCGAGTGACGGTGCTGCAATGGGAGCATGGCCGCCCCGATGGCTTGGACGCCGAGCAGGTTCAGTTTCACGTGCTCGACCATCTCAACAGCAGCCTGTTGGTGGTTGACGAGCAGGGGCGGTTGCTGAGCCAGGAAGGCTACTACCCTTATGGCGCGACGTCATGGAGCGCCAGCAGGACGGCGATCCAGGGCGACGACAGGCTTTACCGGTATGCGGGCAAGGAGCGCGACGCCACCGGGCTGTATTACTACGGCGCGCGGTATTACGCGCCCTGGCTGCAGCGCTGGATCAGCCCGGACCCGGCGGGGGATGGGGATGGCTTGAATCTGTACGCCATGGTGAGGGGCAACCCCTTGCGTTTCACCGATGCATGGGGTGGGCAGGCGACGTTTGGTGAGCAGTTCCAGCCCAGCCGTGGCGACATGATTTTTGGACTGAGTGCTGCGGTGACCCACTACAGGAGCTTCTGGTCGAAGCTGACTGCGCGAGGGGATATTCTGGCGGCGTATTTTTCTGGTCCCGATGTGGAGCGGTGGACAGGTGGATTAGCGAACGCGTTGAGTGAGTTCGGGCGTTTTCGAGAAATGGGCACACCTGAAACCCAAGAGCGCGACACCGGACGTGAGCGCACTCTTGCCATTCAAGTTTCAGCGGTTGCGCGACAGTTCTATCAAAATATTCTGGCGCGTTATTCAGGTTGTTCGTCAACCACCGCCAATCGGCAGTTCGTCAGGCGTTTTGTCGAAGAACTGGCTGAAAGCGCTTATTCGTTTACCACGACTGTACGTCAGCACATGGGCCATGGGCTGAGGGCGATTCAAGAAAAGGTGATCAGCCGCAGCAGCAAGTCGGCACTGGCAACCCTGACGAGCCCGCAAAGCAGGGCGGTGGTGCATTTTGCGCTGGAGGGAGTGGATATGGAGGCAGTGATTCGCAAGACCCGGCGCTCGGTGACCGGTTCCGAACTGCGCTGGCTCTACCGGCATCGCCAGCAACTGGCAGGCAGGGTGATTTTCTATCGAGGCCAGCAGCGTGTCGATGCGCCCTGGGACACACGTGCGTCAGCCTGGAAAGCCTACCGTCCACGCAGCGCCGCTGTGCGAACGGCCGCCCGGCGCTGACTACACATTTCGAGTGAACCCCTTATGTAGCAGCTGCCGAGCCTTGGCGAGGCAGCGTGGCGTACGTATTGACACCCCGCGATCTGCGGGGCGCCAACGCAGCCTCGCTTGCGCTCGACAGCTGCTTGTAGGAAGAAGTGCGGATACCTGTGCCATTCGGGTCAAGTGCCGCCGGCCGTTTCCTCCCAGGTGTCGTTTTCATCCTCGCTGACCACATACCATCCGCAATAGCGCATGCGCTTTATCGCGCCGTTGGCGGTGTCGGTGCGTATGGCACGCCCCAGGGCATCATGGAATTGCCGGTCGCTGTGGGCGATGTCACGTAAGGCGCGATCGTGGCTGTAAGAGGGCCGGCTGGCGAAGTAAGGGCGGTAGATGCGCGTCATCGCGTCCTGGTGGTTGTATTCGACGCGTTCGTCGACGCACCAGCGTGGGTTGGCGTGCACCTGGTTGATGACCCCGTGTTCAGCGCTCATCTCTCCGGTGGGCAGGATCAGGCAAGCGTCGCCCGGCTCGGTTTGGTGCACGCGCTGCAAGGGGCGACCCCTGCCATCCCAATAGGTGAGGCTGAGGCGCACAGTGCGTTCGGGGTCGTCGGGATAGCGATCGGCCAAAAGCGTCAGGCGATGGGCCGGCTCTCGGCGTGCCTGGGCAATCAAGGTGGCGAGCCGTTGGGTGTCAGCGTGGGTTATTTGCGCCGGGTTGCTTGCGCGCAATCTGGCTTTGGCGCGGATCTGTCCACCGGGCAGCAGATAACCCTTAGTCACCCATTCGTCTCGCCTATCGGCCTCGGCGATCGTGCCCATCCAACTGAGTGCCGCGTAAAAATGCGCACTGGCCGCCTGCCCCAGGCAGCTTTGAGGGGTCTCAATGGCCTGTTCGACAGTGGTGTCCAGCAACCGCGTGCTCTGCGGCAAGGGTCCGAAGCCTTGGGTCTTGCCTGATTCGCGTCCCTCATAACGTGTAGCGATCAGTCGGCCGAAGCCGTCATACAGCGCCTGCTGCACGGTGCCATTGGGGTCGGTGAGGCTGACCGGCAGCAGCAGCCGGTAATCATGCTCGGCTCGGCTGACGCAACCGTCGGCCTGCTGTACCTGGGTGACCTGGCACCCGTATGGGTCGTAGGTCAGCGTGGTTTCACCCAGGGCTTGCGTCAGGCGCCAGCTGTGCAACTGGTAAAACCCCGTTGCGTCCAGATACCGAGACCTGTGTTGGCACATCGACCAGAGCTGCGGTGGCGCCTGTTGTTCGGCGTCGCCGATAGAGAAAAATACGCTCATCGGGCGATAGCCGCTCTGTTGCAACTGGGCCGTGAGTTTCCAGGGCGCCTGGCCGGGCATTTGCGGTATCGCCTGGTAAGCCTGCAGCGCCTCGGGTCCCAGTTCAGCGGTTTCCAGGCCGTCGCTCAGGGCCTGCAGCGTGGCAGTGCCGGCCTCCAGCGCATGACCGCCGGGCCCGGCTTCGCGGTAATACTGGACCGACAGCCCGCTCAGCACCCGTGGCGCCTGCGGCCCTAACGGCCCGGAGCGCCGGTCGATAAAGTGTTCATAGGACAGCGCCGAACCGCTCAGCCCACCTGGCTGGCCTTTGGGCAACACCCAGGCGTTGTCACGCTGGCGATAGGGCAGGCCCAGGCGCCATTGCGAGTCCTGTGTCAGATGAATCCACTGTGCCAGGGTTTCGTTCAGGTAATAGGCTTGTTGCGCCGGGTCATGGCTGTCGCGCCACCACTGTTGCCGATGGCCGTCATCCAGGGTGGCGGGCGGAGCGTCGTCGGCGGTCTTGTTGCGTGCCAGGTGCACGGTGACGCTGTGGACCAGGCTGCCAAACGCATCCCAGCGCAGGTTGATCTGCTGTTTGCACACGGGGTCATCGGGCACTTGGTCGTATTGGCAGTCGATGGATTCCACGGGCAATACCAGCATGCGCGCCCACGGTTGCGTGCTGGCAAGCTGGCGTACCAGATAGCGATGCTGTTGCACCGAGTAGGGCACATTCTGCGCGGCGTCATCGGCGAAAATTTCCTCGCGCAGCAGCACGCCTTTGAGCGCGTAGGCCGCGTCGTCCAAGGTCTCTGGCGTGGGGGCGGGCAATTGCACGTCGTTGTGGTCGGTGGGGTGCGCTTGCCCCGGCGCCTGATAACTGCACAACAGGGTTTTACCCAGGCTGATCGCTTGTAAATCATGCTGGCTGTAGCCCGCAACCGGCATATCCAGCGCTTGGCCGGTATGGAACCAGCGCTTGGTCAGACGTCGCGTTTGCGTCGCGCCGTCAGCGGCGGTCTCGGTGTCGGTCTGGAGGATCAGGCCGAAGCCCTGGAAGGCCCGCTCAACGGCGTTGTAATACGCCTGTCGGTAACTGAAACGCCGCTTCAGGGTGCTGCCGTTGATTTCGTCGTGCTGGGTTTGACGGCTGACCACAGGCATGGCCACCGGCGATTGGCTGATGGCCGGGTTGCCCTGGTCTCTGCACTGTTTTTTTTCGTCCAGCCATTCCTGGGCGCTGCTGCGGTAGAACACCCTTGACCGGTTGCCGAGGTGGTGGGTGGTGTACGCGAGCAGGTAGGGCCGGTCGATGTAGAAGTCATAGCGCCAATGGCGAGGCTGTGGGTGCATGACGCTGATGATCAGGCTGGGGCAGCCCAGGCCGTTCAAGTCGGCCAGGCTGACCTGGCTGAGTGCGTCATACCGCACGCCTTCAGGCCATGACAACACGCGGGGCGTGATGTCGAAGCGGTTGCCGCCCTGGTTGCTGAAAATGCGCAGCTCATCGGGCGTCAGGTACAGCAGGTCGGCGCCGCCATAGCCATCCAGGTCCGCCAGCACTACGTGGGCGGCGTCGAACGTCTCGTGGTCGAAGGGCAGGTTTGCCAGCACAAAACCCTTGCCGAATCGACCACGCCCCAGGTTGGGCCAGCATTCTATCCGGTCGTGGCGGATGCGCACCAGATGCTGCTGACCACTGCCGAGGACATCGCTGAAACCGACCCATTCCCGGTTTGAGCGGGAGACGGTGGGTAGCGCGTCATCGGCTGGCGCGTGGGGCACGTCGATACCCGGGGCGAACCCGGCGTGTTGGCGGTTGGCATACAGGCGCACGCTGCGCGGACCGACCAGGGCCAGGTCGTTATTGCCGCGGCCCATCAGGTCGCCAAAGACCGCGTCGCGGTGAAAATACTCCTGGGGGAGTGCGTCGAAGCCGATGAACCCTGACCAATTGAGCTGGGCGCTCAGGTTGAAAAAACCTCTGAGGCCGGGGCGGCCGCTCACCCAGTCAAGGCGCCCGTCACCTGTGACATCGGTCAGTTGCTGGCGCATGGGATAGGCGCTGTCCGCTGTCGGGATTGCGGGGATTTTCCGGGCGGTGCCGTAGCTCACCTCATCCGCCGCGGCGGATTCGGCCCGTTGCGGTTCGCGGTAGTACCAGGCCTTGTCGGAGCGGTACAGGATGCCCGGCAACCCTTCACCGTACAGATCGACCAGGTGATAGCGCTGGCCGTCGTTCAGTCCGGGGAAGTCGTCAAGGCGTTGGAACCGCGTGGTATCAAGCTTGAGGTCGACTTTCTGGTACAGGCATTCGAGGGGGGGCAGGCTGCTGATCCTGCCGTGCCGGTCGATGGCATGTTCGTGGGTGGCGAGCAGGAGGTTCACACCATTGCGCAGCGTCTGGTATTCAAGCACCAAGCGCTTGACCAGCACCGGTGAGCCGCCCAGTTGGGCTTCGTCGGGAAAATGATGAAACAGCAGCACCTGCCGGCACAGGCGCAAGGTTCGGCATTCAAAACCGTCGGCGAAGCTGGAGAAGGGGTCTTTGCGCAGCGTCCAGGGCGTGTCCGGTGCGTAGGACGGCACCTTGTCCAGTTCGGCGGTGCGTTGCCCGTAGTCGAACAGCAACTGGAAGTGCCAGCCCCTGGATGCAGCCTCGTCGGTTTCAAGCAGGTACAGACGCTCCTTGTCCCGAGCGGTGAAATTCCCGTAGCAGACCTTGTCCAGGTAGCGCTGGGCGCGGCAGTCGCGTGGCGCGCGCGACGTCTCGGTTTCTTGTATGTAGTGGTAGTAAATGTGCTCACCGTGGGCACTCAGGCTTTCCTGCAAGAGCCACTGTGCGACGTGTTCAGGCTGGTCCGGGTCGGCAATCCGCGCGGCGGCGGTTTTGCCATAGAGGTGCTGGCTGCCGTCGGCACTGTGAATCAACCAGAACCCCGTCGGGTCGCCCGCCGATTGCCAGCGCTCAATGCGATCAAACTCACGCTCGGCCCTGGGCCAATAGCGGGTCACGGCGTAACGGGTAGCGGCTTGCCCAGTCTCGTGGCGGCTGATCGGGTTGCCCTTGGCGTCCTGTTCGGGCAGCAGTGGCTGGCCATTGGGGCCTATAAACCGGTCGTGGTCGGTGTAGGCCGGCACGCCCAGGGAGGTTTGCCGGCTCACCGTGTTCACGGGGACCGTCCAGCCCATTCCGAATGGGCTGTTACCCGCTGCGCTGTGGTACGCCAAGGTCATGGCGGGAGCGAAGCCGCGCGCCGCAGAAACGGGCAGGGGGATCTCAAGCGTTGCGCCACCGCTCAAGCCAATATCGCCCCAGCCCTTGCTCGTGGCCTGAATCGAGGCGCCGTCCTTGGGCAGCGCCGGGGCGTTGATGGGCGTGCTGTTCATAAGCGCTCACCTTTGCTTATTGCCCTGGCGGTGTAGCGCACGTGAATCACGATGTCGTTGAGCGACTCCAGCATGGCTTTCTGCCGGGCCGGTTCGGGAAACATCAGGGTCCAATTGGAAATGGCGCCGGTGTATTCGAACGGCAGGTAACGATCATTGCCTTCGAACATCAGCGTGAACAGCCCGTTGTCATCCAGGCCGGTAGACAGGGCGATTTGCTGGTGCGCGCGGACATCCTTGCGCGAGACCCCGTTGGGCAGTTCGATTTCGTTACCGGTCTGGGTCAGGAGGGCCCTGATGTCCTGATAGGGGCCGAGTATCGCCGGCAATGACACGCTGATGCTCTTGATTCGCCGCAGCACGTGGCCGGGGTAGTCCTGGTCAAACAGCGCCTTGGTCAGCTTGAAGCCAAGCGTGCCTTTTTCAACCAGGTTGCCTTTATGCAGGCTCCACGGGTCCCGTGTGTCCACTGGCTGGATGGCACCAAAACTGTTGACTTCGCATTCGCTCAAGCGATCACGCAGGGACAGGGTTTTGACGATCTCCAGGTCGCGAACGTGATGGCTCAGGTAGTCCCGGTTCATGTTGAGCAGGGACAACTTAAGCGCCTCGCCTGCCAGATACCCGCGATAACTGTTATTCCAGGCGCCGGGCCTGATGAACGTGCGCTCGAAGTCCGCCATTTCATATTGCCAACAGGCTTCGGCCGCCTGGCACAGGGACAGGCACAGGTCATAGGCCTGGTAGAAAAACTGGCCGAGTTGGACATTGAGCCAATCGTAGAGTCGCGCCTTGGCAAAACGCTTGGTCAGCAATTGATAGCTGGACCACGCTTGCGCCAGCGAAGTCTCGGCCAGGCGCAATTGCAGGCGCGTGGCTTTTTCCTGTTCGGCATAGGCTTGTTGCTGCACGTCGATCTGGGCAAGTTCGAGGTGCGCTTGATCCCGCGCGAGGGTCCACTCCTGCGCACGCCGGTTGAACTGCTCGGTACGGTCGAGGTCGGCGGCGCTGCTGCGCATGGCGCCGGCGGCGCCCTGGGCCACGGCTTGCGCCGCATGGAAGGGGCCTTCCCAGCGCGAACCACCCACCGACGTGCCGACGATATTCGGCGCCAGCATCGCGACGCCCGCGGCTGCGCCGGCGATTGCGGCGGCGGCCTCGAAGCCGGCGCTGCGCAGGTGCAGCAGGCCGGCCTGAGCCTCCGCGCCGCTGACCCCTTCGGCGAGTTGGCGCTCGTAGTAATGCGCCCTTTGCTCAATGACCCGCCGGCCGGCAGCGAGCGCCTGGCGGTTTTTTTCGTCCAGCAATACGGCCTGCTGCTGTTGGCTCACGATGATATTGGCCAAGTCCCAGGCCTGCTGTTGTTGCAGCTCAAGCAATTCAGCCTGCTCCTTGCGTTCGTTGAGGCTGAGCATCGTGTTGCCGAACTGGATAAGCGTCTCGGTGGCTTCTCTGGCGTGGCTCAGCATCACCTGGAAGCGATAGTGAGTGGACGGCGCAGGCGTCAATGACGCGAGGCTGTCCTGGTCCGGCGCGCCTTTGGCCTGGCTGACCAACAGCCGCTGGGGTGACAGTGGGGTGGCATACAGCGCCAGGCGCAGCGGCTTGCCACTGATGTCCAGATTGTGCCGCAGGTTGTGCAGGCGGCTTTCCAGCTTGTCCCACCGCGCAACCAGCTCAGGGTTGAAGGGCAGGCACAGGTTGTCGGTGTCGGTGAGTAATGGCAACGAACACCCGTCAATCGCGAGGTTTTCGTCGATGTGCGGGCTTTGCCACTCAAGGCGTCTCAACGCTGTGGATTGGCTCTTTGCCAATGCATCCAGGGTGATGCTGGCCCAGGGCTCGACCTGTGTAATCCGCGGCCGAGCCTCCAGCAACTGATTGACGCGGGTGTACCAGAGCTTGGCCTGCGTCAGGCTGTCGGCGGTCAGTTGCCGGTATGCCGCATCGCCGCGATTGAGCAGGATATCGAGGTAAAACTGGTAGACCGCTTTACGCAAATGCACCGGCGCTGCCAACGCCAATTGATGGGGATCAGCGCTCGCTTCACCCGTAGCCTGATCGTGGCGCGTCAGTTCGCGAAAGCCCCAGTACGCCGGGCGATCACTGGCGGCGTCGGCGCTTCGTCCCGGGTCGAAAATGTAGTTGAGCCACGCCAGGGCCTCGACGTATTGCTGTTCATGATTCAGTCGGTGGGCCACCAGCCAGGGCAGGTAAAGGAACAATTCCCAGAAGTACTTGCCGTTGGCGCCCTGGAAGTCAACGTCCTGGGACGGGCCATTGGCTGTCAGCGGCGGTTCTTGCCACTGCTTTGGCGTCAACGAGAACAGACGCTCCAGGCTGATGTTGGCGGCTTCTGCCAGTTTGCCGGCAAAGCAGGTATTCAAGCGGATGGCGGCCAGCGGGTCCTTGATCAGCGTGCTGGCGGAGAAGTCAATGAATTCGGCAGTGCCCAGCGCGTCTGAAGACAGCCGGGTGATGGTGGGTGCGCGTTGCCGCACCGGTGCGGCGCCGGGAATGGCGGCCGCGACGTTGATTGTGACGGCCTTGAGTGCATAGCCCAGGATCTGCGGCCCGTCTTCGCTGGGCCTGAGGGTCAATACGCCGTGGATCAGCGTGATCAGCGATTCAGTGGAATCTGGCACTGGAATGTGTGCGGTGACCCGATGCCCTGCCGGCAACTCCGGGCTCGATCCAGCCAGGCTGTCGTGGGCCGTGTCCTGGAAATTGAGGATGCGGTTCGAGTTGGCATCAATGGTGTCGGTGAGTGGGTAGTCATCAAAGTTGGCGCTCATGATGATGTGTTTGTAGGCCCGCAGCGGGGAGGTGGTCACGTCTACATTTGTTAGCTTCAGCGCGTTTTGCAGATGCAAGCCTGTCTGTGGTTCCGCATAAATGCCGTAGCGATTGAGGGACACATGCATAGGGGTATGCGCGTGGGTAAAGAGGTGCACAAAGGCCGATTTGTCAATGAACTTGCCCGCCAACGAAATCGATTCATTCGGCGCGGGTGTTGTATCGGCGGTGATCAAGAGTTTGTCTTTGTCGTGCACAAAGTTGGGGAACTCTTCGTGGGTGAGCGAGTTTCTGAAGTACAGCGCATAAAAATCAGTTTTATGTATTTCCCCGGTGCTGGTGATGGCCGAGCCTTCGCCCAGTTCGAGCTGCATGGCTTTTGGGTCGTCAAGCGAAGATTGGGTCATCAAGGTGAGGGTGATACCTTCTTTTGTTAGCGTGACGCTGTAGTTTTGGCGAAAGTTGTCCTTGAGCGTTGAGGTAATAATCAGTTTGTTGGTGTTTGAGTCGAACGTTGGCGAGCCGGCAACTACCTCATCAATATGGGGTTGCTTGTTTTCAAAGTTCCAGTTGTCTTTCTCTGAAAAAGGCGCGTGCTGGTGTTTGATCGTGACATGCCGTTGGGTGTAAGGCGCAATCTTGAACTGCAAGTTACCTTTGTTGATATAGCCAAAGTACGTGAAGTACTGCCGCGCCGTATCAGGCAGCAGTTCGCTGTAATACCCGTTGTGGTCGCTCGCTTCCCCGCGGAGCACGTTCTGTACTGTTTCGCGCTGGTTAAAATCGAAGGCTTCCAGCAGGCGACTGATCTCTTCGGACAGTTCTGACCCCGGCAGTACTTTGTAGCGCTCGGGACTGCCGCCGTCGGCGACTTTGGTAATGTTGAAATGCGGATCGAGGTGGACCGCCTGGAAAAATTTGCCGGTGAACGAGTCCTGCTGTTTTGGATCCTTGCGCATCGGCACATGCAGGCCCAGGAACAAGGTGGCCGGTGAGTCGGCATCGACAATGGCGACGGTCTGGGTGACGGCTTTCAGAAACGCGGCCGTGCAGGCATTGACCTCCTCGGTTGCGCAGTGCTGATTGATGCATGCCAGGGGCACGCTCCAACGGTCATCGTATTTTTTGTAGGAATAATTAAGACGAAACCTGACGTAGTGGCTGTTGAGCCATTCGTCCAGGTGATTGTCGTCGTCGTCCTTGTTGCCAGGCGTCTTGAAGTTGCGGGTTGGCTCGGGCTTGACGCATTCGGCCCAGATTAAATACAGACGGTTATTGAGGAAGACCGGGCGGATGCTCTGCTCGACCGTATCATCAGAGAGCGTCAGGTTGATTTTCTTCCAGTCCGACCAGGCCTGTATCGAGGGCTTGAGGGGATTGCTGGGCGAGCGTTTGGACAGGTCGAGCGAGCGCCAGTAATAGGCTTTTTCGGAGGTGGACTTACCGACAAAGTAATAGCGGCTGGTGTGCAGCTCAGAGGCATTGCCATCGATGTACCCATTCAGGGTGCGGATGTTAGCCATTTCCTCGAACCGGCCCAGGTAGCTCTGCACGGCGGTGAGCACTGTGTCTGGTTGCAGCCGGTATTGGCTCAGGTCGTTTTCCAGTTGCTGGAAACTGTCGGTCTTGTTACGGCGCAGCGTGGGGTCCAGGTAATTGGCCGGGTGGTAGCGCAATTGCTGGCTGGCGCTCCAGAGAGGGTAGGCGTGCAGTTGTTCACGCCACACCTGGTCCTGCTGCGCGGTCATGCCTTGTCTTTCGTAACCCGGCTCCAGGCCCAGCTGGATGCGGGTGATGTATTGCTGAAGGCTGGCAATCGCGCAGGCCACCGGGCTGGTGGGCACAGCCTGGCTGACTTGCACGTCGAGCAGCCAGTACTCGTAGAGGTCGTCCGGGTTATTGATCTTGCCCTTTTGGGCGGCAGGTATTGTGTGCGCCAGGTAGTACGCCAGCATGGCGTCGCGCAGGCTTTCATTGAGGCGTTGATTGAGCACGTGAGACATGATCAGTCCTTGAACAGGTCGTGTAAGAGGGCTGCCAGGCAGCGTTATTGATGGGTACTGGTAAGCGCTTCGCCCACGGCCTGCCATTCATCGAACGTCGAGCCGCCGTGCAGGCCGCAGACCTCCAGCAGCTGTTCAACGGGCAGGCCGGTGTCGGCGCTGGCCTGGCGACAACGCAGGATCCATTCCAGACGTTCGACGGAGGTGACATGGGGGGGCTGCAAGGCGCGGCTCAAGACCTCGACTTCACTGGCGCTCCAGCCCAGCAACCGGGCGAGTTGGCTGTTGGCTTCGGCGCTGCTTGACTCCGGTGCGTCGGAAACGGCGTTGGCCTGTTTGAAGTAGTCCAGCAGTTGTTCTTCCGACACGCCGTAGTGGTCGATGCAGCGTTTGAACTGTTCCATCAAAAACAGGTTGTGCAGGGTCAGTTCGAGCAGTGAAGGGCGTTGATAGATGTCATTGAGCCAATGGGGATTGGCCAGCAAGTGGTCCAGCGCCTGCCGGCTGACGGGCAATTGCAGTAGATCCACGGCGTGAGGCAGCAGCAACACCAAGTGGCTGAGGGTTCGCAGCGGCGAACCGGCGGCTCCGGCGGGGGCGAGCAGGCGCAGTAATTGATCGTCTTCATCGTATTTCAAATAGCGGATTTGATTGCCCTGCGCGTGGGGCAGGCTCTGCAGGGTTTGTTTGAGGTGAGCGTACAAAGGCCGTAAGTCGTGCTTGAGTGAGTCCAGGGTCGACAGCAGTGTGTCCTTGGCCTGCCTGATCAGCATGGACGCGTGGCTGCTGTTATTGCTCAGTTTGAGCGTGGCCAGGGCGTCATCGAGTGCGGCACTCTGGGATTTGCCCTGGCGCATCAGCTTCAAGGCGCGATGGGCGGTGGCTTCCCAATCAACCGCCGGCAAGCGCGGTTGTTCTTGCGCAGGTTGCGCTACGAAGGTGTGCTCTTTGAGCTTCGTTGAGAGCGATGGTTGTGGATGGCTGTTGAACACGTTGAGCAGCATGCCGACGCCCGGGTCCGGGCTCACCGGTTCCAGCAGTAGTTGGTGACGCACCCGTGCGAGGGTGCCGCCGTTGTTTTTGATCCAGCGACTGACCCAGTCCAGATGCATCAGTACATCGAGTACGTCCGGCGACCCTTTCAAGGTTGTGCGCAGTGTCGGTTTGGACAGTTGCTGCTGGTAGCCCCCCGGTTTGAGCAGGTGCAGCAGGTGTTTGCAGTCCATGAGCGTCAAACCGAACAACCTTGCGATGCGCGCATGCCGATAGAGGATGCTGACCGTGACAACGGTGCGCCTGGGGTGCCGGTCGGCGCTGAGCACCAGTTGCAGCGAGTTCGGCGAGTCCTGCAGGCCCAGGCCGGCGCATAGCTGTTGCCGGGTCGTGGCGTCGAAGGGCTGTGAATCCAGTTGTAGAGGCGGCAGCGCCGAGTCGGCCGGGTTGAATACCTGATCGAACAACGACAGGCGCTCGCCCGAGGCGTCGACCGGCAATTGGTGCAGTATCGCGGCGAATTCTTCGGCTTGCAGCCCGTAGTTCGTGTGCAAATAACGATAAACCCCCAGCGCCCGCAGGGTGTTGTGGGTGATCAACAGCGAGGGGTTGGCGTCACCTTCGCAGCGCATGGCGCTGACCAGTAGCGTGTCGAGTTGGGCGAACGGAATATCCAGCCAGCGCTGTAGGCGAATCATGCGTTGCAGGCGATCGAAGCCTTCGACCGTGACATTCACAAGCCGGGCCGGACGGCTGCTGACCTGGTTGATCGCTGGGCCGGTCGGACCATTGATGTAACAGGCCCCATACGCCATATCGGCGACCAGTAAGCAGTTAGGAGAGCGACGCGGCTTGTGGGTGGTCTGCGCGAGCAATACCTGAAGCGTTTCGGCATTGAGGCCGGTGAGGCGCAGGAAGTCAGCGACCTGTTCCGGGCCCTTGAGGTCTGCGTCTGGCTCCCAGTTGTAGTAGTCGTGATAAAAACCGAGGGCCCCGGACGTACTTGCCAACGGCTGCTTGAGCAGGGCCTGTTGCTGTGGGCTCAGCCCGGATAATAGAGTCAGGGCGTCATCATGGTCGGCGATGACGTGCCCGTAGGCGTGCACGGCGCGGGTGGTGATGGGCAGCTTGCGGCTGATTCGGTAGTTCAGTTCACCCAGCGACAGCCCGCTTTCAGACAGCCCCAGCACGCACTGATGGTGATGGGCGTGATAGGGCAAGGAAAACGGATACCACGTGGTGCTCAAGAGCTGGCAGGCTTTTTTCTGATCGCCCCCGGTGAGATTGTCGAGCAGCGTCTGGTTGATGATCGACAGCATGGGGCGTTGGCCGGACACGCTGTGGGGGTTGAGCTGCAGGTCCTTGAGGTCGGGTCGACGTTGCTCCAGTGTGGTCACTGCCGTGCCGTGGGCATTTTTTTCCAGTTGCAGGGCGAACAGATACAGCGCCCGCAGATACGCCACGGGTGAGTCCATCGCGGCAATGGAGGTGCTGGCGCAAAAGTGTTGCCAGTCCTCCTTGAACAGGGCGTTGTAGGTCACGCCGCTGGTGGCCTTTGCGGGGGAGGGTGGCGATACCTGTTGCTCGCGAAACAGCGTTTCCAGTTGCGCGGCAGCGCTGCGGGCCTTGAGGTGCAGGCTTGTGGCATCGTCATCGGTGTGCTGGGCCACTTGTCTGGAAAACTCGGTTTCGGGCAGTCGGACGATGTCGAATACCGAATTGATGCTCAGCAGTTGCAAGGTGTCTTTCATGTCGCGGCGGCCGGGCGCCGGCGCCGGCGGCAGCGATTCATCGATCAGCCGGGCGAGCAGCGGGCTGCGTTCATCTTCCATGTACATGCGTCTCCATCGGTCCCACCGGCGGGTCCGGTGAGTGACGAGGGACGCTATCACGCAGGTTGCGAGGGCCGGGGTCAGCCGACGCCGCGACGACAGTGAGGAAATATCAACAAGCGTGCCGATGCCATCGAGACCAGGGATTTGTTAGAATGCGTTACGCGCCGCCAGTCGGCGCATTTTTTTTGCATCCGGTTCACCCTTTGCGAGGGTAGCCACCTGGAGAGAACACCCATGACTCAACCGATTGTCGTGGCGGCACTGTATAAGTTCGTCACCCTCGAAGATTACGTCGCCCTGCGCGAGCCCTTGTTGCAGGCGATGGTCGACAACGGCATCAAAGGCACCTTGCTGATCGCCGAAGAAGGCATCAACGGCACTGTTTCCGGTAGCCGCGAAGGCATTGATGGCCTGATGGCCTGGCTCAAGAACGACCCGCGCATGATCGACATCGACCACAAAGAGTCGTACTGCGACGACCAGCCGTTCTACCGCACCAAGGTCAAACTCAAGAAAGAGATCGTGACCCTGGGCGTCGAAGGCGTCGACCCGAACAAAAAGGTCGGCACCTACGTCGACCCGAAGGATTGGAACGCCCTGATCAGCGATCCCGAAGTGCTGTTGATCGACACCCGTAATGACTACGAAGTGTCCATCGGCACCTTTGAAGGCGCAATCGACCCGAAAACCACCAGTTTTCGCGAATTTCCCGACTACATCAAAGCCAACTTCGACCCGGCCAGGCACAAGAAGGTCGCCATGTTCTGCACCGGCGGTATTCGTTGCGAGAAGGCGTCGAGCTACATGCTCAGCGAAGGCTACGGTGAGGTGTATCACCTCAAGGGCGGCATCCTGAAGTACCTTGAAGAGGTGCCCCAGGAAGAAACCAAATGGCAGGGCGACTGCTTTGTTTTCGATAATCGCGTGACCGTACGCCACGACTTGAGCGAAGGCGACTACGATCAGTGTCATGCCTGCCGTACACCGGTAAGTGTTGAAGACCGCGCCAGCGAGCACTACGTGGCTGGCATCAGTTGCCCGCATTGCTGGGATAAACTGCCGGAGAAAACCCGTCGCAGCGCAATCGACCGGCAAAAGCAGATTGAACTGGCCAAGGCCCGCAATATGCCGCACCCGATTGGCTTCAACTACAAGCAAACTCCATCCGAGGCCTGACCCATGTCCGCGCGCCTGCTCTATGTAATGGACCCGATGTGCTCCTGGTGCTGGGGCTTTGCCCCGGTGGCGCAGGCGCTGGTTGAGCAGGCCCACGCGGCCGGTGTGGACGTGCACCTGGTGGTGGGCGGCCTGCGCACCGGCAGCGGCGCGGCGCTGGAGCCGACCACGCGGCGCTACATCCTCGAACACTGGCAGGCCGTCACCGACGCCACCGGCCAGCCGTTCAAGCGCGAAGGCGCACTGCCCGACGGTTTTGTGTATGACACCGAACCTGCCTGCCGCGCCATCGTCACTGCCCGCAGCCTGGCGCCGGATTGTGCGTGGACACTGTTGGGCCTGATCCAGCGTGCGTTTTATGTCGAGGGCCGCGACGTGACTCTCGCCAGTGTGCTGGTGGAACTGGCCGAGCAGGCGGGCATCCCGCGTATCGAGTTTGCCGGCGAGTTTGACCGCTCCGAGCAGCACGCCGCCACGGCCGCTGATTTCACCTGGGTGCAGGACCTGGGGATCGCCGGTTTCCCGACGCTGTTGGCCGAGCGCAATGGTCAACTGGCGCTGCTGACCAACGGCTACCAGCCGCTGTCCGAGCTGTCGCCGTTGCTCGCCCGATGGCTGGAGCGAGCAACCTGTGCATGAGCAAGCCCCACGCACCGACCGCCTGACCTGGGCGGAAATTCGCCGCCTGGCCCTGCGTCACAAGAAATCCCTGTGGATCGCCAATGGCGTCGCCGTGCTGGCGACCCTGTGCAGTGTGCCCATCCCCTTGCTGTTGCCATTGTTGGTGGACGAAGTGCTGCTGGGCCACGGCGATGCCGCGCTCAAGGTGATGAATCACGCGCTGCCACTGGGTTGGCAGAAAGCTGCCGGTTATATCGGCCTGATGCTGCTGGTCACCCTGGCCCTGCGTTGTGGCGCACTGGTGTTCAACGTGGTGCAGGCGCGGCTGTTTGCGCGGTTGGCCAAGGACATCGTGTACCGCATCCGCGTGCGCCTGATCGAGCGGCTCAAGCGCATCTCCCTGGGCGAATACGAAAGCCTGGGCAGCGGCACGGTCACGACTCATCTGGTCACCGACCTGGATACCCTGGATAAATTCGTCGGCGAAACCCTCAGCCGCTTTCTGGTGGCGATGCTGACGCTGGTCGGCACCTCGGCGATCCTGGTGTGGATGCATTGGCAACTGGCGTTGCTGATATTGCTGTTCAACCCGCTGGTGATCTACGCCACCGTGCAGTTGGGCAAGCGCGTCAAACACCTCAAGAAGCTGGAAAACGACAGCACCTCGCGTTTCACCCAGGCCCTGACCGAAACCCTGGATGCCATCCAGGAAGTCCGCGCCGGCAACCGCCAGGGCTTTTTCCTTGGGCGCCTGGGCCAGCGCGCCCAGGAAGTGCGTGACTACGCGATCCATTCCCAATGGAAAACCGACGCGTCGAGCCGCGCCAGCGGGTTGCTGTTCCAGTTCGGCATCGACATCTTCCGCGCGGCGGCGATGCTCACCGTACTGTTTTCCGACCTGTCCATCGGCCAGATGCTCGCGGTGTTCAGCTACTTGTGGTTCATGATCGGCCCGGTGGAGCAGTTGCTGAACCTGCAATACGCCTACTACGCGGCGGGCGGCGCACTGACCCGTATCAATGAGTTGCTGGCACGTGCCGATGAGCCGCAATACGCGGGCGGCGAAGACCCGTTCAGCGGGCGTGAAACCGTCGGTATCGAAGTGCGCGGCCTGGACTTCGGTTATGGCGACGACCTGGTGCTCAATCAACTGAACCTGCAGATTGCGCCTGGCGAGAAAGTCGCGATTGTCGGCGCCAGCGGCGGCGGTAAAAGCACCCTGGTGCAACTGCTGCTCGGGCTGTACACGCCGCAGGCGGGCAGCATCCGATTTGGCGGTGCCACCCAGCAGGAGATCGGCCTGGAGATGATCCGCGAGCACGTCGCGGTGGTGCTGCAACACCCGGCGCTGTTCAACGATACCGTGCGCGCCAACCTGACCATGGGCCGCGAGCGCAGTGACCAGGCTTGCTGGCAGGCCCTTGAAATTGCCCAGTTGGAAGCTACGGTTAAAGCGCTGCCCCACGGCCTGGACAGTGTGGTGGGGCGCTCCGGCGTGCGTTTTTCCGGTGGTCAGCGTCAGCGCCTGGCGATCGCTCGGATGGTGTTGGCCGAACCCAAGGTGGTCATACTCGACGAAGCGACCTCCGCCCTGGACGCCGCCACCGAGTACAACCTGCACCAGGCATTGGCGCGGTTCCTCAGCGGGCGTACTACACTGATCATTGCGCACCGTCTGTCGGCGGTAAAACAAGCCGATCGGGTCTTAGTGTTTGACGGTGGTCATATCGCTGAGGATGGCGACCATCAGCAATTGATTGCCGATGGCGGTTTGTACGCGAAACTCTATGGGCATTTGCAACAAGTACGTTGATTTAGCCTAGGCTGTGCTATCGGAAGTGGGTGTTTGCGTGCGTATCCAGCAGTGCATATGCAAGGGACTTCATGAAGCAAAAGCGGACTCTCGGAACGCCTCGGCTGTTGGGCATTGTCTGGCCCTTTATCGCCGTGGTGCTGTTCCAGGCATTGTTGGGCTGCGGAAGTCTCTACATGCTTTCAGCGGTACGAGGCTATGTGGGCGGCGAGAGCTTATGGTCCAAGGGCCAGAAGGACGCTATCTATTACCTGACGCTGTACGCCGATGACCGCAACCAGGCCACCTATCTCAAATACCAGCAAGCCATCGCCGTGCCCCAGGGCGGCCATGAGTTGCGTATCGCCCTGGACCGTCCCACTCCCGACCTGGATGCCGCGCGTCTGGGCATCCTCAAGGGCGGCAACCACCCGGATGATGCCACCAGCCTGATCTGGCTGTACCTCAACTTTCGTCATTTCAGCTACCTGGAAAAAGCCATCGAACTGTGGACGGTGGGTGATCGGTATCTGGTTCAGCTGGACGAACTGGCCCGTGAGATGCACAGCGCGATCAGCGTCGACCAGGTCAACCCTAACGATGTGCGGCAGTGGAAGGCCCATATCACCGCCATCAACGAAGGCGTGACGCCGGCCGCCAAAGCCTTCAGCGATGCCCTGGGCGAAGGCTCGCGGATGATCCTGCGGTTGCTGCTGATCACCAACCTGGCGACGGCGCTGGGCCTGATCGTGCTGGCGCTGTTACGTACCCATAAGCTGCTGACCCAGCGCCATGCCTTCGCCGATGCCCTGCAGGCCGAGAAGGAGCGCGCGCAAATCACCCTGGAGTCGATTGGTGACGGGGTGATCACCACCGATGTCGACGGTGCCATTACCTATATGAACCCGGCAGCCGAGGCCATGACCCACTGGAATTCAACCCAGGCCCAGGGCCTGCCCTTGGCAGCACTGTTCAACCTGCTGGATGACAACGCCCAACCCGACGGCTTTACCCTGATCGAACACATCGTCAACGGCCACTTCCGGGGCGGCAGCGAGCATTCAAAAACCATCCAGCGCCTGGACGGCAGCACGGTTTCGGTCACCTTGGTGGGGGCGCCGATTCGCAGCGCCGGCAAGATCAGCGGCGCAGTGCTGGTGCTGCATGACATGACCCAGGAGCGCCAATATATTGCCAACCTGTCGTGGCAGGCCACGCATGACGCCTTGACCGGCCTGGCCAACCGCCGCGAATTCGAATATCGCCTGGAACAGGTCCTGCACATGGCCGGGCAGCCTGAAGGCGGTCGGCATGCATTGATGTTCCTCGACCTCGACCAGTTCAAACTGGTCAACGACACCTGCGGCCATGCGGCAGGTGACGAGTTGCTGCGCCATATCTGCGCGCTGCTGCAATCTGCCTTGCGCGAAGGCGACACCTTGGCGCGCCTGGGCGGCGACGAATTCGGCATCCTGTTGGAACACTGCCCGGCGGCGGCGGCGGAAAAAATCGCCGAGAGCCTGCGACATACGGTGCAGAGCCTGCATTTTGTATGGAAGGGCCGGCCGTTCATGACCACCGTGAGCATCGGGCTGGTGCATATCTCCCAGACCCCGACCACCCTGGAGACCTCGCTGCGCGCCGCCGACATGGCCTGCTACATGGCCAAGGAAAAAGGCCGCAACCGGGTGCAGGTGTACCACGCCGATGATTCGGAGTTGTCCCTGCGTTTTGGCGAAATGGCCTGGGTGCAACGATTGCACATGGCGCTGGAAGAGAACCGGTTCTGCCTGTACGCCCAGGAAATCTCGCCTCTGGGAAATACCGACGCGGGCAACGGGCATATTGAAATCCTGCTGCGCCTGCATGACGAGGCGGGTCGGATCATCCTGCCCGACAGCTTTATCCCGGCCGCCGAGCGTTACGGGTTGATGACGTCGCTGGATCGTTGGGTGGTGGAGAACGTGTTCAGGATCATCGCCCGTTGCATGCACGAGCGTCCTGGCCGACCTATGGCCATGTGTGCAATCAATCTGTCAGGAATAACCATTGGCGATGATGACTTTCTCGGGTTTTTGCATGAGAAATTCGACACTTACAGCATTCCGCCAGAAATGATTTGTTTTGAAATAACTGAAACCAGTGCTATCGCCAATTTAGGCAGTGCTATTCGCTTTATTAATGAACTCAAAGCCTTAGGTTGCCACTTTTCCCTGGACGACTTTTGCGCCGGAATGTCCTCGTTCGCGTATCTGAAACATTTACCTGTAGACTTCCTGAAGATCGATGGAAGTTTCGTAAAGGATATGCTGGACGACCCGATTAACCGCGCAATGGTCGAAGTGATCAATCACATCGGCCACGTCATGGGTAAGCGCACAATTGCCGAATTTGTTGAAACACCGCAAATCGAACAGGCATTGCTCGATATTGGTGTGGATTACGCTCAGGGCTACCTGATTGAACGACCGCAATTGTTTACCTTTGATAGCTTGCAGTGTCGACCTGTGCGGCCGCAGCCTCTGTTGTTCAGGGCGCCCGGCACATTCCGCTGAAACATTTGCTGGTCTGTAAATCACACTTAAAAAGGAGCCTTAACAGTGATCGACACCTTCAACAGAACCGGCCCGCTTATGGAAGCCTCAAGCTACCCCGTCTGGGCTCAGCAATTGATCCAGGACTGTAGCGAGAGCAAGCGCCGAGTTGTCGAGCACGAACTGTACCAACGCATGCGTGACAACACGCTCAGCGCCAAGACCATGCGTCACTACCTGATCGGTGGCTGGCCCGTGGTGGAACAGTTTGCCTTGTACATGGCACAGAACCTCACCAAAACCAAATTTGCCCGCCATCCCGGCGAGGACATGGCGCGACGCTGGCTGATGCGCAATATCCGTGTGGAGCTGAACCACGCCGACTATTGGGTGCACTGGGCCCGCGCCCATGGCGTCAGCCTTGAGGAGTTGCAGGCCCAGAACGTGCCGCCGGAGCTGCATGCCCTGAGTCACTGGTGCTGGCACACCAGCTCCTCCGATGCGTTGATCGTAGCCGTAGCCGCGACCAACTACGCCATCGAGGGTGCGACAGGGGAATGGTCAGCCGTGGTGTGTTCCACGGGTGTGTATGCGGCGGCTTTCCCCGAGGAAGACCGCAAGCGTGCGATGAAATGGCTGAAGATGCACGCCCAGTACGACGATGCCCATCCTTGGGAAGCCCTGGAAATCATCTGCACCCTGGCCGGGATGAACCCGACCAAGGCTCTGCAGACAGAGCTTCGCCAGGCCGTGTGCAAGAGCTACGACTATATGTACCTGTTCCTGGAAAGCTGCATGCGCCTGGAAATGGACAAGCCGGCCAGCGTCGTGCGTGAACGCCCGCTGCGCGTCGCCAGCGAGGCATGAGGTAACGGCGATGGCGGGGTTTTTTACCCCGCCATTGCCAGGCGATTACGGCCTTCGCGCTTGGCTACGTACAAGGCATTGTCCGCCCGGCGCAACAGGCTCTCGGCCGACTCGGCGGCCAGCAAAGTCGAACAGCCGAGGCTCACCGTCAACTCAATCCGTGTGCCATCGACCCAGTAATCCTGGGCCTGTGCCGCCTGGCGCAGCCGTTCGCCGACCATCGCTGACGCGTCCCGGCCCGTGTTGGACAGCAGGATCAGAAACTCTTCCCCGCCAAACCGAAACACCATGTCCACGTTCCGCAACTGGCCCTTGATGGCCGACGCGACACTGCGCAGGACGCTATCGCCGGCGGCGTGGCCGTGGGTGTCGTTGATTACCTTGAAGTGGTCGATGTCGAGCATCAGCAAGGACAATGGGTTCAGGTGCCGGCGCGCCATGTCGATTTCCCGCTGCAGGGTCTGGTCCATGGCAATACGGTTGCCCGTATCGGTCAATGGGTCACACAGGGCGCTGCGGGTCGCGGCGCGGTAGAGCAGGGCGTTGCGCATCGGATAGAGCAGGGTGGCCAGCAGGGATTCGAGTTGGCCGAGTTCGTCTTCGGCCAGGCGCTGGTTGCGACGGAAAATCAGCTCACCCAAGTGCTCGCCTTCATGGCTGAGGCTGTAGCTCACCGAGTGGTGGCCGCGCTGACCGAATTCCAGGCGCAGGTCACTGGCTTGGTGCCGGTAGTGCAGGGCGTCGAGGGGCACCAGGCGCTGGATCTCACGGAAGAACACCGCCAGGATGCGCTCCGGCTCCAGGCTGGTCTGCAACTGCATGCCCAGTTGCTGGCGAAGTTGTGCGACGGTCGTCGGGCGATGGGGCAGGATCGATGGCTGACCAAAGCCCAGGCGTTGCAATTTAGCGCTGTCAAAGTCAATTGCGTTGGTCTGGGTAGGTGTTTTCATAAGCGATCGGCCTCTAAGCACTTAGCTGTCTTACAGGCTCGATGAGAGTGGCGAGTGCCAAGCGTCTAACTGTTCCTTCAGTTCCGTAAAACATGAGTAACAGTCTAGACCGCTTTACAGAGGGTTATAACCCCTGGGTACCGCCGCACGTCTTGTCATCGCTTGACCTGCTTGAAGGTGGTTAGAGCTAGATTCATGCCACTTCGTTTACTTTAATAAAAAACCTTATAAATCAAAGGCCGTTTTCTAAGCAGAAAACGGCTGTTGGCGCATGACGTCAGTTATTTGGCTGATTGGACCAACGTGGAGTGGTCAATCTGGTCAATCGACGTGACGCCGGTCAGCGTCATCGCCACGCGCATTTCCTTGGCAAAGATGTCCAGCAGGTTCTCCACCCCCTGCTGGCCGTCGGCAGCCAATGCGTAAGCGGTGGCGCGGCCCAGCAGGCAGGCCTTGGCGCCCAGGGCCAACATGCGCACCACGTCGAGCCCGGAGCGGATGCCGGAGTCCACGAGCACCGTCAAGTCATCGCCCACGGCTTCGGCAATCGGTGGCAACGCTTTGGCAGTGGACAGCACGCCGTCCAGCTGGCGGCCACCATGGTTGGAGACCACGATGGCATCGGCGCCGAAACTCACGGCGTCCCTGGCGTCCTGGGGGTCGAGAATGCCTTTGATAATCATCGGGCCTTTCCAGAATTCGCGAATCCACTCCAGGTCTTTCCAACTGATGGAGGGGTCGAAATTGTTGGCCAGCCAGCCAATGTAGTCTTCCAGGTGAGTGGGTTTGCCGAGGTACTTGGAGATATTGCCCAGGTCGTGGGGCCGGCCCATCAAGCCCACATCGAAGGCCCATTGCGGCTTGGTGACCGCCTGCAGCATGCGCCGCTGCGCCGCGAACGGCCCGGACATGCCCGAGTGGGCGTCGCGGTAACGTGCGCCCGGCGTCGGCATGTCCACGGTGAATACCAGCGTGGTCACCCCGGCCGCCTGGGCGCGCTCCAGCGCATTGCGCATAAAGCCGCGGTCCTTGAGCACATACAGCTGGAACCAGATCGACTGCGGGCTCTGGGAGGCCACCTCTTCGATCGGGCACACCGACACCGTCGACAGGCAGAACGGGATGCCCTTGTTGGCCGCCGCCTTCGCCGCCTGCACTTCGCCGCGCCGCGCATACATGCCGGTCAGGCCTACGGGGCTGAGGATCACCGGCATGTCCAGCGGCTGGCCGAACAGCGTGGTCTTGAGGCTCAAATTGTCGACATTGCGCAGGATGCGCTGGCGCAGGCTGATCTCGGCCAGGTCCGAACTGTTCGCCCGCATCGTGTGCTCGGCGTAGGCGCCGCCGTCGATATAGTCGAACAGGAAGCGCGGCAGCTTGCGTTTGGCGGCTGCGCGGTAGTCAGAGGCGGACGAAATGATCATGCACGGAATCTCGGCAAGGCAAGGTGCCTCCAAGATAGGCAAACTTCTGTCATGATAAAAGCAACTTTTATCGCTAGTGGTCAGTCGAGAAAGGAATACTGATGAACCTGAGAACACTGCGTGCCTTTGTCGAAGTGGTGCGCCAAGGCGGTTTCTCCCAAGCCGCCGATGTGGTGGCGTTGACCCAGTCGAGCGTGAGCAAGGCGATCAAAACCCTGGAAGATGAATTGGGCATGCCACTGCTCAACCGCCTCGGTCACCGCAATGAACTCACCGCCGCTGGCGAAATCGCCTACAGCCGCGCCCTGATCCTGCTCGCCGAACACAGCGACCTGGTGGCCGAGATCAACGACCTGCGTGGCCTCAAGCGCGGCGTATTGCGCATCGGCCTGCCGCCGGTGGGTTGCGGCGTGCTGTTTGCGACAATGTTCGCCACCTATCGCCGCCGTTACCCGGACATCGACATCGAACTCACCGAATACGGCAGCAAACGGCTGCGCGAGTGCCTGGAGGCAGGCGAGGTCGACCTGGCGGCCCTCCTGTTGCCCATAGACGAAGGGTTCGACTACCAACCCGTACGTAACGAACCGCTGATGGCTGTCCTGCCGATCAGCCACCCGTTGGCCCAGCGCAAACGGATCGATTTCAGCGACCTGGCAGATTCGCCATTTATCCTGTTCGAAGCCGGCTTCGCCCTTAACGCCAAGATCCTTGCCGCTTGTGAGCGTAAAGGCGTGCAACCTCGCGTGGCGGCGCGCAGCGGCCAGATCGACTTCATTGTCGACCTGGTATCCGCCGGCCTCGGCGCGGCCTTCCTGCCGCGCATGCTGGCGCATAAGCACCAACACCCCGGTATCGCCCTGATCCCCCTGGACGAACCCCATACCGACTGGCACATCGCCCTGGCCTGGCGTGCCAGCGCCCACCTCCCACCCGCTGCCCGGGCCTGGTTGGAGTTGGCCAAGGAGTCGCAGCGTTCAACCGGCCATCCGGATTAATCGCCAGGATTGTCAGGGAAAGCTTGACTTCTCCTTTTCAATCAGTAACATACGGCGCATTCCGCGATAGCTCAGTTGGTAGAGCAAATGACTGTTAATCATTGGGTCCCTGGTTCGAGTCCAGGTCGTGGAGCCAGACAAGGTTCCAGAGAAGGCTTTCAAAATCTCTGAAACCCCCGAAAAACCCGCCTTCTGGCGGGTTTTTTCGTTTTGGCGTTCTGTCGGATTCCGGTAGGTACCAGCCATTTTAAGGGTAGAGTTTGGGATAAGGTCAGTTCGATAAAAGGGAGTACCCTTATGTCGCGCACTACTGCTCCACTCTCCGACGCCGCTTGCCGTTCGGCCAAGCCCACAGACCGCGCCTACAAGCTTTTCGACGGCGACGGCCTTTACCTTTTAATCCAGCCCAATGGCCGCAAAGGCTGGCGTCTCAGATACGTCAAACCTGATGGCCGGGAAGGACTGACCTCATTCGGCAACTACCCCATCGTTGGCCTCGCCGATGCGCGCCGCAAGCGCTTGGAGGTCAAGCGAATGCTGGCGGATGGCATTGACCCCATAGGCGCCAAGAACCAAGCCAAGACGGACGCTCTGATCAAAGGCCGCACCTTTGAAAGTGTTGCCCTCGGCTGGCACACGGAAATGTCAGCCAAGTGGGCACCGGACTATTCCAAGACAGTGATGAGTCGCCTCAAAACTCACCTCTTCCCGCTGATCGGCGCCCGCGCCATTGTCGACCTTGATACCCACGACCTTATGCGGCCCCTGGACGAGATTAAGAAGCGCGGAACGATAGACATTGCTTTAAGGGTACAAAACTACCTGCAGAGCATCATGCGCGAGGCAAAGCGCCTCCGGCTTATCACCGTAAACCCTGCTTACGACCTCGTAGGCTCGATCAAAGCCTCGCGGGTCGTCCACCGCCCCGCCTTATCCTTATCGCGCTTGCCTGAATTGCAGGAACGGATCGACACCTATAAAGGCCGCACACTTACCCGGCTGACGGTCTTGCTGTCGCTGCACGTGTTTGTACGCTCCAGCGAGCTGCGCTTCGCCCGCTGGAGCGAGTTCGACCTCGAGCGCGGCACCTGGGAGATACCCGACACGCGACCGGCATTGGAAGGCGTACCCTTTTCTACAAGGGGTACGAAGATGGCAGGCGATATCCATCTCGTACCCTTATCGCCGCAAGCGGTCGCCCTGCTTGAGCAGATCCACACAGTCACAGGCAAATTCGACTTGGTGTTCGCAGGCGATACCAAGTCTTGGAAACCAATGTCCGAAAACACGGTGAACAGCGCGCTTCGGAAGATGGGGTACGACACCAAAACCGAGATCTGCGGGCATGGGTTTCGCTCGATGGCCTGCAGCGCACTGATCGAGTCCGGTTTGTGGACGGACACAGCCATCGAGCGGCAGATGAGCCACAAGGAACGCAACAACGTCCGCGCCGCTTACATCCACAAGGCCGAGTTCATCGAGGAACGCAGGCTGATCATGAACTGGTGGAGTCGCTACCTTGAGGCTAATCAGCAGAAGCATGTCAGCCCACGCGAATTCGCCAATCAGGCGGGTGCGAATATCACTCGCCTAAAAGCAAAACGTGGCGCAACTGAGTAAGCGCTCGGTCCTCATATCTCAGTGATCCGTTTGTCCACGCGGGTCCATCCAAACAGGGCTGCAAAGCCGCCCTGTTTGGATGGACCTCACTTAAAAAATATCCCCCCGCAATCGTCTTTTGGAAATCACGGACTTCCATAGACGGCTAATGTCATTTTCAGCCGCAGAACTCCCGGAAAATCGAGCCTTGACCCTGTCTATCCGTGGGCGTAGAAAGACCGTGCAAGCGCTGTCGTTGACAGCAACCCAGGTAGCCAGAACCTTTGAGGCTACGCCACACCGTGGTGGTTCCCCCCAAGTGCGATTAGCGTCCGGCGGCTCGCACAGTCACAGCGATGTGATGGATGCCTACTTCTCAGCTTTGCCTACTGCGGCAAAACCCACCCTACCCGGCTGCCCTGCAGTAACCTATCCGCTTGGCCATTTCACTGCGCCAACCTGCGTTCGTCTCTTACTTCCAGGAAGAGACGAACGCTCCTACCGCTGCTGCAGCCCAACTCGTACAAGGCTTTGCGGCATTCCCCTTCGTGACAATCGGCGTGACAAACACCGAAAAGTCACCAGCAACAGCGATGCAGATGACGGTGCCGCAGCCCACGGAATGGACTGCACCTGACTGACAGTCAGGCATGCCCTGGTCATCGCATCACTGCCTTCACCCGACTCAGGATCTCACGGCACCGGTCTCGTCAGCCGGTGCAGCCTCCACCCGCCCACTTTCTTCGGAGGTGTTCAGGAGGCCAGATCATGAGATGCCAAGCTCCCGGTCGTAAGGAGCCGTCAGTCCCGCGTTAGTGGATAAACCTCACAGGTCGCAGGGGCCTTGATCCCTGATAACACTCAGCATTCTTGGCGGGATGACGTGGGGAAAAACTTCAAACGGTTTGGCTCGAGAGGAGTTTGATCATGGCGTTGGTCGGTAGACGGGATGGGCGAAATTTTGGATGGGGCCGGCAGCTGAGCTATTCCGGGCCGCAGGCATTGCGCGATATGTTTGGCGGCGGGCATTACGGCACGGTCAAAGCACACAGTGATCGGTGGCAGGCGTTTGTGCGCTGGTGTCGGTCGGAGGATGGGCCAGGCTTTAACGATTCTCGGCAAATAGATCGGCAAACCTTGTTGGACTACGCCGGACATCTGCGGCAGCAAGTCGAACAAGGAGCTATCGGCATCGCCACCGCGCAAAACCGATTGTCCAGTGTGAACCGAACCATGGCCGCGCTTCGCGGTGATCAGTATGTGAAAGTGTCAAGCCCGAGCAAGGCGTTGGGAATGCAGCGCACCAGTGTTCGTCGCTCGGTGCCGCAAGGCCAAGACCGCGAACAAGTGAAGCGGATCGTCGACGTGCTCTGCAAACACCAAATGCCGCGCGCCGCGGCCATCGCGCAGCTGGCGCGAGCCACTGGCATGCGCTTGCGCGAGACCATTTTGGCCGACCTTCCGCGCTTGCAGCGTGAGGCCGAAAAACTCGGCAAGATCAACATCCAGGAGGGTACCAAAGGTGGCCGCTCCGGCGCGTTGGCACCTCGCTGGATTACCGTGGACGGTCACATCCGCGAAGCATTGGAGTTCGCCTTTCAAGTCTCACCTGACGGCAGCCGCAACCTGCTGGCACCGGACGAAAGCTATCTTGACTTCCAACGGGAAATCGTCCACCCCGCCCGAGACATCCTCCATACGCACAACCTCAAAGGCTTCCATGAATTGCGGGCGGCGTATGCGTGCGAACGCTACGAGCAAATCACCCATCATCTCGCGCCCATCAACGGTGGCCGATGCTATCAGCTCGACCGACGGCTAGATCAGGAAGCCCGAGTGCAAATCAGCTATGAACTTGGGCACGGCCGTATCGACGTGGTCTCGGCTTACATTGGCGGTCGAACATGAGCAAGGCATTCGATATGGAGCTGTTCCTGGCCGGCGTTCTGACCGGGTCGCACTCCACACGCCAACGCCACCTTCGTCAGGCGGAGGCTATCCAAACAGCAATCGCTGAGCGCTGGCAACGCGACAATCCATGGACTTGGCAGAGAAAACACCTTGTGTGGTTTTTAAATCACCACCTAAACCAGCGCACTGACTCGACGCGCTATTACTATTTGCTGACCATGCAATTACTCACTTATCGCCTAGGAAAATCCTGGCAGTTCAACCGCTAAGCGAAGGTCAGAAAACGAATGTGGAGCGGACATTCGCCAGACTACTAGCATCCTCGATCACCCTATTGAGCTTTCCGCTACTGAGCCAAGCGTTAGGTCATGCATCACAAGCTTTTGAGGGTGGCGGCGCTCTGCCTTTATGCACTGCGGTACCATGATTCACCTAGACAGGGGTGGCGGCACTCGGCTACCTTTTGCTTCATAACAGGATCCACACAGTGACCCTGTCTCGTAGGGACACGAAAATGATCGATGAGCTCCACGCCAGCAAATCCTGCTACTTCTTCCGCCAGCGTGCATCTATCACAGCTGTGGCGATCACTGCGCTGTTCCGAGCTATCAGGGGCGCGCAAACCTCTTCATCGAACAATTTTTTCTCATTCAATCGAGAGTCCCATGGGGCAGCGGTTTGGTCTGCGTTGTGTTTCCAGTTCGACAGAGTGCCGGCCTTTCTACCTGGCGCTGATACCGTGGTCGACCGGGTCACTGGGTACCTATTGATTGTGGAGTACCGTAGCCACATCGCAATATTCAAGTCACAAATCGACGTAACGCCTGAATTCGCGAAACGACATCTGCAACGTATCAGCCCGCAGGAAGTTGATCGTGGCCTCACGAGCAAGGACTCCATCTTCGACCGCGTTCGACTGAGGCATATGTCGCTGTCGCGATTTGCTCTACGTAGCAAGACACTTGAGGGGGAGAATCTCCAGAATAACGTGGGTATGGCTTCATCCGCTCGATTCGCTCCGTTGGGGTACAGCTTTCGGGAAGCAGCCGAGCATTACTCGACGACTCCGCGAACCGGACGCATTTCCCTGCGAGCAGACCGCGCGGGCTACCTCGATTTGGTGGATTACGCCTGCAGCATCATTGACCGTCTGCACCCTAGGCCAGGAAGGCCGTCTTCCTCACCCTTCCTGGCAGCTTTCGCCCGGCCAATGGAGTTGTCGGATCTGACAGCGGCACCCAGTCAATTTGCGGTGGACACCGCCATCCTCAGGCAGGCCATCCTTGGTGACAAAATCATTCGCCTGGTAAAACCGGACGGCCCAGGTTTTCGTGAGCTTCCTCAAGCCGAAGTCGAAGCGATTCTGGAAGAGTTGACAGCCGTACTGCACATCACGATCGATGCTACCCGAAAGCTAGTCCTTTCCAAGTCGGACACCGGGGCCGAGGTCGGAGAGATGGCGATCAACAAAACGCGGATCGCATTGAGGCGTCTGAAGTTGCCCTCTCTTTCCCAGGTCCACGTCGAGGACACACAATTCGGGGTCGGAGCAGATAATGGGCGTGCGCTGTTGAAGCAGTTTATCGATAAACAGGAGGCCTACATCGTCCTATTCGATCAGCCACAGTTCGCCTACCTTGATGGAACTTTATACCAAGACGACTCACTGGTTAACGGCGGGGCGTTGTTCCTGGGCTACTTCTTCGGCAATGCCGAGCTAGCAAATGTCGTTGATGAAAAAGGCACATTCACAGCAGCACACAACACATTTGATAACGACTCAACCTTTGGCGTCATGCTGTCTACGGTGGCGCCGGAAGACAATGTCATGGTGTGCGATGACCTTGGCGATGAGTGGGCTGACTTCATCGGCTTTCGGACAGATCCATCAGCGCCAAGAATCACGTTCTACCACGCCAAGCATGGAGATCTATCCTTGGGGGCCAGCCCATTTCACGTCTCGGTAGGCCAGGCGATCAAGAATCTCGGCAATCTCTCGTTACCCGCATCATCCATGCCAGTGAAGTACAGGAGGTGGAATCGCCTTTACAACAACAAGGGGGCTAGAACGCGCATTTCCCGCACGTGCCGTGGTACGCCGGCTGATACCCAAGCAGCAGTGGATTTTTGTCGTAACGCTCCGCATACAACAAAGCGGGTGGCCATCGTCACCTCCTCGCTGAGCAAAGCGGCTGTGGGGCAAGTCTTCCAAGACATTGCCGCCGGTGCTGCCGTTGATCCCTACTTCGTGCAACTGTACTGGTTACTCTCGTCTTTCTTTGCAGCTTGCACCGAGGTCGGGGCGTTCGGTTGCGTGATCTGCCAAGAGTGAGCACCCTCTTAAAAAGTGGAATTGCGGGGCGGAGGCTATGATTGTGTGCTTTAGCCACCTGTATGATCGGTATCCATGCCTAATCGGTTCGGTTCCCTCCCGCAGCACGAACCAGTTAGCTGTTCGGCGTATGTGAGTGCCTGACCTGCATTCTATTTCTGTTGTCCATAGCACGAAGACCAAGCCCTCCTTCGACGGACTCCAGGTCACACATAGAAAATGCGAAGCGTGAGCTGCTTTGCCTCAAGGTTCTTGACTCCTAAGTGAGCATCGGGCAGTTTGTCGTAAGGGTACAAAAAGCCACCAACATCTTCGTCGTCCATCACCTATCAAACTCAGCTACTTGACCGCCTTGTAAGGCGCGAAATTTGGATTGCTACTCAGGTATTCAACTGAGTCAAAATGATGCTAAGTGAACATGTGATTTGAAATTAGACCAAATAAATGTCAAATGATCCAAATACCGTCTCTAACCAAGCACCATATTACGAGGGTCTAGGTTTTCCTATCGACCGCCTGAGTTCGGACGATTTCGAAAATTTTGTTTTTGGTTGCCTCCTAAGTATTCAGGACATACTTGGTCTGAGAGTTATTGGCAAACCATCTGGCTCTGGAGATGGGGGATTTGATGTTCAAGGGGTTGTTGTGGCTACTGGCCGCCTCGTGTGCGTTCAATGTAAGCGACAAGGTCAACCTCTGGACATGGGGCAGCTGATAAAGGAGCTTGCAAAAGTTGCGGCAACGTCAGCGCTGGAAGGCTCAAGTATTGGAGAGCACCGATTCATTTGCACTGGAGGTGTCCGCAAGAAAGTAGTCAGCGCATTGCGGGCCACCTCGCGACAGGAGATAGCCACTGAAGTCGGAAATGCCTTGCAGAGTGCTACTGATGGGGAGCTCGTTTCCCTGCGCGTTAAGCTAGAGCAGCGAGGGGAGACACCTCGGAAGATCGCGGAATCGTATGTACTTAAGCTTGATCGCCTCACAGCTTGGAATCTTAAAGAGTTCGACGCTGCGTTGTCTCCCCGTTGGGAGGCGATACTAGAGGTGGCACAGCGTTACTTCCGGATAGCGACAGTTGTACGGGATAACCCTCGCGCTGCCTTTGATCGTTTGGCCTACATTGCCGAGTATCGTCATTTCCACACCATCATCGAACCGCGCTTTGTCAGCACTGACCTGCCTACTGGCATTTCCATTGGCACGGATGTGAATATCAATGCGGGGCAAAAAACAGCATTAAAAAATTTCAGTAACATCGACGATTTCCTACAACTTGATGTGGGTGATCTTGCCCTTCTAGTAGGGCAAGGGGGCGTCGGAAAATCCACCTCACTGGCTCTAATCCGTGCCAGAGCATTGCAAACAAGCCCGGAATGCGTACTGCCGATTTTGATTTCTTTGGCGACATATGTCCCAGGCGCTCTTGATCGGCTAATTAATCAGGAACTCAGTGCTGATTACGGCACTTGGCGCTTGCTACCGGACAAGGTGCTATTACTTTGTGATGGATTAAACGAATGTACTCATGCCAACATGACGGCGTTTTTTGGCGAGCTAAGCCCCCTACTTAGGCGCAGGCGTATTGCTTGCGTCCTTTCGTCTCGTGAGCCCAATAGGCTGAACAATATTATTCTTCCGCAATTCCCGCTGGGGTGCGTAGAAGTGCAGAGCATCACTCCTGTCGCCATGCGACGGATAGCAGAAGGGGAGCTTGATCAGCAAGCCGCTGACGTCTTCACGAAGAACTATGTGTTACTTGCCGAAAATTCTGGATCATTACTTCTGTGGACCCCGTTTGCTGTTAAAGTCGCATTGCGAGTCTGGAAACTAAAGTCAGCGATTCCTAGCACTTTAGGTGAGATGATTGAAGCACTGCTCAAATCACGATCAATTCGCAACTCGAGTTTCCCACAATCAAAAGTCCATTCAACGGTTCTTCTTCAGCTTGCAAGTGCGTTAGCATTTCAGTGCGTATTTATCAGTAGACGTCTTGAGTTTCCTATAAGCGAAGCCGGAAAATGGATTCGTGAATCAAAAACCCACTGCAGCGACGCACTTGGCATAGGAGATCTTAAGGACACAGAAATAGTTGATCTTCTCGTCAGTCAAGAGCTATTGCGTATCTCTGAAAGAGGATATATCGGCTTTGGACATCAACTGCTAGCCGGTAGCCTGTCAGCTGCAATGCTGGCACAAACATGGCGCAACCATTTAGACTCTCTGCGTGAATCTGTAGCAGATGATGCTTGGGTGTTTGCTGCAAGGTTAGTCTCACGTGAGCACATGGAAAACTTCCTTAGAGTTGTACTTGACGCTGATCTGATTTTGGGAGCTCGAGTTGCCAGAGAGCTTCCAAGTGATCTTCAAGATATAGCGGAGGAAATGCTGAGTCGATCAATTGCGCCAGAGGTATCCATGATCTTTAGACTTCAGGGACTGTATGCGCTTGCCAGACTCGGTACTCCCAAAGCTATGAGGCGATTGAGGGAGGCTACGAGTGAGGCTGACAGCCAGATGAGATATTCAGCCTTTCGAGCGCTCGCCTCTGCAGGAGATGCAATTTATCTCAGAGGTTTACTTCCTGAAATTGATAAACTCAAATCAACTCCCATAAAAATTTCGGGTGGGGATGTCGCCATCTGGGAGGCCGCCCCTTTATCAATGCGAATCAGCCTTGCAAGAGAAAGGCTATCCCGATGCGGTGCTGGGGAACCGGTGGGTGAGTCGCTATTTCTCCTTGCCTATGAGAAAGATCCCAGCGACGTACCTGCCATCGAGCGGCATCTACGAGCAGCCTCTGATTTGACAGCTTTTCAGATTGGCTTATACGCGCTCCATGCTGTTGATCCTTCGCAAGCAAAGAAATTTTTCGATGAAGTACTGTTAGAGTACGTCGAGCCACACGACAAGGCTAGGCTGATAAGAGCAGCGGCTGGCGTTGGCATAGATATCGACACACGTATGGCCTTTGAATGTGCCATAGCTGAGACGATGCCTAGTGAGCCGGATAATCATTCGGAATATTATCTACAACAACTTATCTCTGATGTACTGAAGAATGCGGAGTTGCCGCACGATATGGTCTCTATTGTCGAACGAGACCTACCCCGCGCTACAGGTCCAAGAAAGGCTCGGTTGTGGCAAGTAGCTCATCGATGTGATAGTTCCGCGATTTCTCTGTATGCATTTTCTTGTATTGATAAATGGACCTCGGATCGAGGCAATGCCTGCAACTACTTTATTGAAATGGTGCATTCTGTTCTTACCCCAAAGCAGGAGCTATTGAGTTTATGCGAAAAGGGATTATCAGAGGAGGCGAATGCGTACGACTGGACTACATCTAGGGTATTTGCGCTAGTGGGAATACTTGGATTTACTGCTAAGGCAGCTACCAGTCTTTCAATAATGATAGAGCGATTGGCAAGGATTCGTCACGCAGTAGATGGTAATGACTACTCATGCCTTTCACCCTCTGACCTCCAAGCACTTAACTCCATCAAGTCAGAGCACATGCTTATTCGTCTAGGAGGTCTTGCTGCAGAGCTAATTCCTGCCGCTGCGAAGGCTCGCCACCTGCTATCGCACAATGACTTGCTTCTCTTACTCCCCTTTCAAACAAACGGATATGAGGGTTTAGTTGAGCTCCAGCGCGAGATGTTATCTGATGTAGAGGACATTTATGTCGATGATGTGCTGACTGGCATAACCGATAGATGGACGCGTCTTTCAGTGCTGTTGATCGTAAGCAATCGCAAACCAACCGACAGCCGTATCAAACTTCTTGAAAGAGAACTGCAAGCCTCCTATGCCCATCCTGCAGCATTGCATATTGTCTGCCAGGCAGTCGAAAATTGCTGGTGCGAGGATGTCCTTGACATGGTACTGAATACGGTTGCATCCATCCCAATATGGCGAGAACAAGATACTCAATTCTTCTGGGACTTTTTTCAGATGGTCGCCAAATTTCTTCGCGCCGAGAATCTTCCAGCTATTGAATTTGCGATTTTATCTGCCAGAACCCAATTTGCAGAAAAAATCATGAATATATGGAGAGAGTACGCGTCGGGAGAAAAAATAGGTTTGGCTAGGCTTTGATTAATCCTTGAGTTCCAGTACTGGAAAGTTTTTTTTGAAGTAGAAATTCGCTCAATCGACCGGCTGTCCGGTGATAAAATGCTATGCCACCGAGCTGCCATTGGGTAGATGCAGCCATAGCGATGCGTCCTTCGCATTTATCAAGACAATACTTGACGAAAGCCGAAATGCGCGCAGCAACAAACGTCCGTATATGGCCGATTGTTGCCTGTCACGACTGACCAGTTCGGGTTACTCACTGCCGATCACCTTCTCTACGAGTATCGGTCAAGCCGGATGCAAAAGATGGTCAGAATCAATGCCATCGATTGGCCGGCAGAAATGTAAACCAACGAATCAAAACCTGTCGAAATTCAGGACGTCTTTCTCAATACCCAAACCACCCAACTAAAGTCCGTTTAGGACGGACACAGTGATCACGAGGAAACGAACTACTGCACTGATCGGTAGGCGGGACGGACGCTACTGCCGTGCTCATGGGAATCCAAAGAGTTCGCATAAAATCTGGGATTTATTAGGATAATCGTAGGGATATAAACTTTATAACTAATAAAAAACCCATTTAAAAACAAATACTTATTTATTTATTCGAGTCCAGGTCGTGGAGCCAGATAGGAAAAGCCTGCAGCGATGCAGGCTTTTTTTTGCCTCGGATTTTTCCAGGGTGATCAAAGCGCACAGCGTGACCCAGCATGAACGCGTCTCTAATCCTACGATTCAGAGATTTGGCAAGGCCCCGTGCGCTCATCTGTCTAGTCCGCAATTGCTGTTTCGCTATGTGCCTTTCACGAATTGCCCTAGCTCAGAATCGACCCCTCCCGTCGTCGCGAAAATTTTTTTGTGGATGCCGCTTGAAATTTTCCCCCCTGATCCTACTTAGGGTTTACGCGATGCCGAATGCGGGTCGCGGATCAAATCACTTGGAGAAAACTCAGGAGATTTCGCAATGGCTACTACTCTCTCGTTGGCCCCACTGTTCCGTCATTCCGTTGGTTTTGACCGGTTCAACGACCTTTTTGAATCGGCGCTTCGCAGCGAGGCCGGTACCACCTATCCACCTCACAACGTCGAAAAGCACGGCGATGATCATTACCGGATCGTCATCGCGGCTGCAGGGCTGGTTGAGGATGACCTGGAGATCCAGGTGGAAAAAGGCGTGTTGACCGTCGCCGGTGGCAAGCGTGAACACGATGAGGGCATTACTTACCTGCACCAGGGCATCGCCCAGCGTGCGTTCCGGTTGTCGTTCCGCCTGGTCGACCACATTGAAGTGCAGGGCGCGCAGCTCGCCAACGGGTTGCTGAGCATCGACCTGCTGCGGGTGGTCCCGGAGGAAGCGAAACCCAAGCGCATTGCGATTGGCGGTGTGGCCAAGGCTGAGGTGAAATCCATCAGCGAGCAGTAAGGCTGGAATGAATAAAGGCGCTCTTCGGAGCGCCTTTATTATTTGTGCCACCGATGATTAACGGTGTTTGTTCCCGCCCGGTTACCAGCGGTAGGTCACCGAACTGACCAGCTGCCGCTCATCGCCATAGCGGCAAATCGCAAACTCGCAGTAGGTGTAGCGCTTATTGGTGACGTTATTGGCGTTAAGCGCGACCTCCCAATTGGGGTCGATCTCGTAACTGGCGCGGGCGTCGTACAGCGTGTAAGCCGGCATCGAAGACGGCACGCCGGATGCCTGCGTGGTGCCCTTGTAACGCGCGCCGCCGCCGATGCGCAGTTGCGGCACGCCCAACGCGGCCAGGCGGTAATCGGCCCAGAGGGCGGCCTGGTGATAGGGCGTGTCTTCGCTGCGTTGGCCGACTTCGCTGGCGATATCGCTTTTGGTGATGCGTGCGTCGATGTAGGCGTAGGACGCGATCAGACTGAGGTTGGGGGTGACTTCGCTCTTGGCTTCCAATTCGAAGCCTCGGGAGCGCACCTCGCCGACTTGCACCGAGAAATTGATATCGGTGCGGTCCTGGCTCAACACGTTGCGCTGTTCCAACTGGTACACCGCCGCACTCAGCAGCGTGGCGCTGCCCTCGGGCTGATAGCGGATACCGATTTCATACTGCTTGCCCTGGGTGGGCACAAAGCTTTCACCCGCCTTGTTGGTGCCGGCTACCGGGAAGAACGATTCGCTGTAGCTGATGTAGGGCGCCAGGCCATTGTCGGCCTTGTACACCAGGCCCGCGCGCCAGGTGGTGGCTTCATTGCTTTTGCCACTGTCGTCGCCATTGCGGAACAGTTCGGTGTGCTGGTCCGCCCAGTCATGACGGCCACCGAGTAGCAGGATCCAACGCTCGTCGAACTTGATCTGGTCCTGGAAGTAGATGCCTTTTTGCAGCGTGTCGATTTGCGAGCCACGGTCGGTCGCAGGGTTTTTATTCACCACCACCGGCTGGCCGTACTGGTAGGTCGCCAGGTTCAGCGGCTGCGCAGTGCCCCGGAAGTTATGGGAGTCGTAGCTGGTGTCATACCCATCAAAGCCCAGCAGGAAGGTGTGCTGCCAGTCGCCGAACTGCCATTTGCTTTCGATGTGGGTGTCGCTAGCCAGGCCCCGTGAGCGTTCTTCGCGGTCGCTGTACTGGCGACGCAGCAGGCCGGAGGTCTGCGCAGTGGCGATGTTGGTGCCGGAGGTGTTGACCTGCAGGTAGCGCCAGGTCACATCCGATTGGTAGTACCGCAGCTTATGGCTGATGCGCGTGTGTTCATCGAAGCGATGCTCGAACTCGTAGCCCAGCGCCGACATCTCGCCGTTCATCTCGTCGTAGTCCGGTTCGCCGATAAAGTCGTGGCGGCCGATCTGGAAATTGCCGCTGCCCACACCTTTGGTCAATTGATAGGGCAGGGGCGCGGAGAAGCCGGTTTCGGTCTTCTGGTAGAACGACAGCAAGGTCAGCGAGGTGTCGTCATTCGGTCGCCAGGTCAGGGCCGGGGCGACATAGACCTTATCGTTCTGGATATGGTCGGCGGCGGTGTCGCTCTTGCGGTCGAGCAGGGTCAGGCGGTAGCTCAAGGTGTCGCTGTCGCCCAGGGGGCCGGTGAAGTCGGCGGACAGTTGCTTGCGGTTGTTCTGCCCGGCTTGCAGGTTGACCTCATGGTAAGGCGTCTGGCTCGGGCGTTTGCTCACGGTGTTGATCAGGCCGCCCGGCGACAGTTGCCCGTACAGCACCGACGCCGCGCCGCGAATCACTTCGGCGCGTTCCAGGCCATAGGGTTCCTGCACGCCATCGTAGGAGTTGTTTTGCAGGCGCAGGCCATCGCGCAGGGAACCACCGGTGGCGGATTCCACATCGAAACCGCGAATGCGAAAGCGGTCCGAGGTGCGGTTGAAACTGGTGGGTTGGCTGGTGAAACCCGGCGTCAGGTCGAGGGTTTGCGACAGGGTTTCCGATTGCCGGTCGCGGATCTCGTCGCTGGTGACCACCGACAACGATTGCGGGGTTTCGATGATCGGTGTGTCGGTCTTGGTCGCGCTGAGGTTGCGCGTGGCCACGTAGCCCTTGACGTGCTCGGTGCTGCTTTCTTCGCTCAAACCGGTGATCGAGGTCGGCCCCAATTCCAGGGCGCCGCCGGTGTTGACCGGTACCAACACATACCCGTTGGCGCCTTGCACCGCTTGCAAGCCACTGCCACGCAGCAACTGGGCAAAGCCCTGGTTGATCGGGAAATCGCCTTGCAAACCCGCGGTGCTCAAACCGGCGACGGTCGTGCTGTCGAACAGCAACGCCACATGCGCCTGCTGGGCGAACAGGTTCAGTGCCGGGCCCAGCGGGCCAGCGGCGATGGCATACCGCGCCGCCTCTTGTGCGGCCACCGGGCTGCACAGGCCCAGGCTCAGTGCGCTAAGGCTGGCCAGGTTGATCGCCAAGGCGAGAGGCAAGGGAGAACGCTTGAGGTGGCGCGGCATGGAAGAATTCCTGTTATTGAGGTGCTTTCTTCCTTGACGGGGCAGTGCTGAAAAGCGGAACCCGGCACGCGAAACTATTTTTCGTGACGCTCGATCTGCAACCACAGCGGACTGAACGAGCGCAGGCGCACCGGCAGACCATCGGCAATCAATTGCAGGGCGCGACGCGGGTTGTCCAGCGGCAACACGGCAGACACACGCAGGTCGGCCAATTGCTCGCGATTGAACTGCACATGGCCGCCGTACTGGCGTGCCAACTCATCCAGTACTTCCGGCAACGGCCGGTCCTGTACCACCAACTGGTGGTGTTGCCAGGCGTCGTTCGTGGCGCGGGGATCGACCTTGCCCAGCAGCGTCACCGCGTCCGGCGTAATGCGCGCCTGTTCGCCGGCACTGACGTTCACAGCCGTGTGTTGACCGGCATCGGTGGCGGCGACGGTCGATTCGAGCATGGTCAGCAGCGTGCCCGGCGTTTCGCGCCTGACCGTGAAACGCGTGCCGAGGGCGCGCATCTGGCCATCGTCGGTCACCACGCTGAACGGCCGCGTGGCATCGTGGGCCACCTGCACCAGTATTTCGCCGCGCAGCAAGCGCACCTGGCGTTGCTGGCCGTTGAAAGTCAGGTCCACGGCGCTGTTGCCGCTGAGGGTCAGTTGCGAACCGTCCTCCAGATTGATTCGCTGCCAGTGCGCCGGGGCGGTGCGTTGGTCGGCCAGCAGGTAAGTGGGCGGATAAGCCCGCAATGCCAGAGCCACCGGCAACGCCATCAGCAAGCCCAGCAGGACGCGGCCGGCCGGGTTGCGCCGGCGTACCCGGGCCGCTTCCAGTGCGGCTTGCACCGGTGCCTGTTGCGGGCGCAAGGCTTGCAAGCGCCCGACAAACCCCTGCAAGCGCTCAAAGGCCGCCGCGTGCTGTGGGTCGGCGATCTTCCAGCGTTCGAATTGCTGCTGCTCGCGCTCGCTGAGGTTGCCTTCATTCAGGCGAATCACCCAGTTGGCGGCCTGTTGGTCGAGGTCGGCGCTCATATGTCCAGCACGTGGTTGCAGTGCAGCAGGGCATTCATCAGGTGCTTGCGCACCATGCGCTCGGAAATCCCCAAGCGGCTGGCGATGTCGCTCTGGCGCAGGCCTTCGAGGAAGTAGAGCAGGAACGCCTGTCGCGCATTCAGGGCCAGGCCGTCGAGCACAAAGGCGATCTGTTCCAGCGCTTCGAGAGTGACCAGGATCTGCTCCGGCGACTGCTGGCAGTGCTCCATCATGTCGATGGTCAGCGCCAGTTCGCGCAGGTAGGCGTCTTCCAGCTGACGGCGGCGCGCCCGGTCGATGATCAGGTGGCGCGCGGTGGTCGTGAGGAACGCCCGCGGTTCACGCAGGGCGCCGAGGGCGTCCCGGGACGTAAGGATGCGTACGAAGGTGTCGTGGGAAAGGTCCGCAGCGTTCTGTGGGCAACCGAGTTTTTTTCGCAGCCAGCCGAACAACCAGCCATGGTGCTCGGTGTAGAGCACATGGACAGCCTGATTCAAGGGAAGGTCGCTGGCCGACATGGGAGGCTACGTCTGCGGATAAGAATTATTCGCAAGATTAGCGGTGTGCCATCAGCGAAAGCAAGCGTGGCCAGCGGTGATTGTGTATTTAAGCCTTCGGTTTGGATAACGGGGGCGTGACAGACGCGGCGACATCCCATGTCAGCATGATCTGGCTGATCGCTGCATCGATGGCTGAATGCGCCATCCCATCGCGTGCCAGGATCGACACCCCCTGCAGGAAACTGTCAAACACCGTCGCCATCACCACCGGTTGGGTATGCGCCGGCAATTGCCCCAGGCGCACCGCCCGCTCTACACACGCCACGATCCCGGCCCGTGTGCGCAACCGCGATTGGGTCAAGCCATCTGCCACCCGTGCATTCTCCGGGCTTGGCGCGCTCATCACGCCCAGCGCCACCATGCAGCCTTTGGGATGACCGTCTTCACACTGCATGCGCGCCGACTGGCGCAACGCGGTCTCGATCGCCCGACGCGGTTGCAGGGTTTCATCCCACAAGCATTCGGTGACTTGGGCGTAGGTTGTCAGGTAGCGCTGCACGCATTCGTCGAACAAGGCTTCCTTGGAGCCGAACGCGGCGTAAAAGCTCGGCGCGGAGATGCCGCCGCCCAGGCCCGCTTTGAGCTGAGCGAGAGAGGTGGCGTCGTAGCCGTGCTGCCAAAACAGATGCAATGCCTGTTCCACAGCCTGTGCACGGTCGAAATTACGCGGGCGGCCCATTTGTGCCATATGAAGACTCCGGTGGAAAGCGAGATAAATACTAGTCGATACATAAGTCGTTGACAACGTGCGCCGGTCACCTGCAACATTTGTATCGATCAGTATTTAAGTCTGTTTCCAAGGAGCTTCCCGTGACGCCTTCACTCACTCTACCGGCCTCGTCCGAACGCCTGCCCATTGGCGCCTTGCTCGCCCTGGCCATGACCGGCTTCATCTGCATCGTTACCGAAACCCTGCCCGCCGGCCTGTTGCCGTTGATCAGCGAAGGGCTGGCGATTTCGCCGTCCATGGCCGGGCAGATGGTCACGGCCTATGCATTGGGTTCGGTGCTGGCGGTGATTCCCATGACCATCGCTACCCGTGGCTGGCGGCGGCGCAATGTGTTGCTGCTGACCATCGTCGGTTTCCTGCTGTTCAACTCGATCACCGCGTTGTCATCTCACTACGGCGTGACACTGGTGGCACGTTTCTTCGCCGGAGTCGCGGCGGGGTTGGCCTGGAGCCTGCTCGCCGGTTACGCCCGGCGCATGGTCGCGCCTCATCAACAGGGCAGGGCGCTGGCACTGGCCATGGTCGGCACGCCGATTGCGCTGTCGCTGGGTGTACCGCTGGGTACCTGGCTTGGCGGGCTGGTGGGATGGCGTACCGCCTTCGGCCTGATGTCTGGGCTCACCGTAGTGTTGATCGTCTGGGTGTTGGTGAAAGTGCCGGACTATGCGCCGCAACCCGCACACCAGCGACTGTCGCTGGGCCAAGTGCTGACCACGCCAGGCGTGCGCCCGGTGCTGGCGGTGGTGATCAGTTGGATGCTGGCGCACAACATTCTGTACACCTACATCGCCCCCTTCGTGGCGTCGGCGGGGTTGGCGGAGCGCGTCGACCTGGTCCTGCTGGTGTTCGGTAGTGCCGCGTTGGCGGGGATCTGGATCACGGCCAGGCTGGTCGAGCCGTTGTTGCGCAAGACCGTGCTGGTGAGCCTGGCGGCCTTTGCGCTGGTCTGTGTGGTGTTTGGCTGCCTGAGCTCAATGGCTGAGGTGATCTACTGCGGCGTGGCGGTGTGGGGCCTGAGCTTCGGCGGCGCCGCGACCTTGCTGCAAACCGCCCTGGCGGATGCGGCGGGCGAGGGCGCGGATGTGGCGTTGTCGTTGAATGTGGTGGCGTGGAACAGCGCGATTGCCGGCAGCGGCGTAGTGGGCGGGGTGCTGCTGGAGACGTGGGGAGTGGGGTCGTTTCCGTGGGCGATGCTGGGGTTGGTGGCCGTGGCGCTGTGCATTGCGTGGACGGCGCGGGTCCATGGGTTCAAACCGGGTAAGCGGTCCGCCGATGGGCCCGCAGCAGTGGGACATTGAGCCGGGCCTAAGCCAGCTTCACGTTCATGGTGATACGCGCGGTAAACACGTTGACGTCGCCTTCATCGCAGATGTCCACCGGCACAATAAGGAAGGGCTGGTGGCCGCTCTGTTTTTTGCCGCGCTTGAAGACCTGGCCGCCCTGCGTGATCGCTACCTGCAAGAGGCGAACACCGCACGCGAGGGCATCTTTGCGTTGGTGTACAGCTACGTGGAGTGGGTAGACGCACAGCCGGACTGGGCGCGCTTTGTCTTTCAGAGCCGCTTTGCGGTGTCCAACGGCCCGTTCAAGGACGAACTGGTGTCGCGCAACAAGCAGCGAAACAAGCAATTGAAGGACTGGATGAGCGCCGAGGGACGCCAGGAGTATTTCGGCCACTTGCCTTCCGAGTTGATCCCCTCGTTGATCATCGGCGCGGCAGAAAACTACTCGCGGGCCTGGCTTTCGGGCAAGGTTAAAAATAGCCCTCAGGCGTATCGAGAGCTGCTGGCCGAAGCCGCGTGGAATTCGATTCTTCAGGGTCGGCACTAAAGTGCAATGTGAGGGTCCATAGGTCCCGCCTGATCCTCACGAAAAGATTTAAAAACATGCACTTACGCAATATTGCAGCCGCGCTCTCGACCCTTTTGCTGCTGTCCACCGGGGCGCAGGCCCGTGGTGCGATGGACCTCTATTCCAGCCAGGAACAGCGCCTTTCGTTCGACAGTTGCGCCGATATTTTCCCCGCCGCGACACCCATCAAAACCGCCACCATTCCCGCCAGCATGAAACCCCTGGCGCTGTGCTCCGACCATTTTGCGGTGCTCTATTCGCAAACCAGCAAGACGCCGCTGGTGGTGGTCGAACGCCTCAACGCCCGCCAGCTCAAGGACGCCAAAGGCGAAGAGCGCACCAACCACTTCTACGCCGACCCGCGCATCCCCAAGGGCGCGCGCGCCGAGTTGAGTGACTACCGTGGCCAGCAACCGGCCATGGACCGTGGCCACCAATCTCCGGCCGCCGATGCACCGGACGCCAAGGCCATGGCCCAGTCGTTCGCGCTGTCGAACATGGTGCCCCAGGACCCCACCAACAACCGCAAGATCTGGAGCAAGGTTGAGGCCGACGTGCGCAAATTCGCCGTGCGCGCCGGTGGCGATGTGTTTGTGTTTACCGGGCCGTTGTTTGATTCGGGCTACAGCACCATGGGCGACAACCAAGTGTGGGTGCCGACGCGTCTGTTCAAGTTGGTGTACGACGCCTCGTCCCAGCGGGCCTGGGCGTATGTGTTGCCCAATGCTGAAACGCGGATTCAGCGGCCGATGGATTACGACACCTTTGTGAAGGCGACCGGGCTTAAATTGCTGGGCAATCTTCCGGTGTCGGGGTCGGTGGGGCGCGGCTGATTTGTAGTGAATGGGCTTGCCCGCTCACCACTGGATTCTGGGTCTATACTCTGCGGCCTCGTATTCCATCCTCTTCAAATGAACTGAGATCCCGATGAGCACCTCTCTTTCCATAACCCCCACGCGCAAACCCGTCGCGCCGCTGGTGGCCTTTATCATCCTGGTGCTCGGCGCCTTGTTCCTGCAAAACAGCGTCGGCTCGCGCCAGGTATTGTTGCTGGTGGTTGGCGCCGCATTGGGCCTGACGCTTTATCACGCGGCCTTCGGGTTCACTTCCGCCTGGCGCGTGTTCATCAACGAACGCCGTGGCGCCGGCTTGCGCGCGCAGATGGTGATGCTCGCGCTGGCGGTGCTGCTGTTCTTCCCGGCATTGGGAGCGGGCACTTTGTTTGGGCAACCGGTGGTTGGGCTGGTGGCGCCGGCCGGGGTGTCGGTGGTGTTCGGTGCGTTTATTTTCGGCATCGGCATGCAGTTGGGCGGTGGCTGTGCTTCGGGCACGCTGTTCACCGTGGGCGGCGGCAATGCGCGCATGCTGGTGACGCTGTTGTTCTTTATCTGCGGCTCGTTGATCGCCACGCACCATGTGGATTGGTGGTTCGCCCTGCCGGCGTTCCCGGCGGTGTCCATCGTCAAGAGCTTTGGCGTAATGCCGGCCTTGCTCGCCAGCCTGGCGATGTTCGCCCTCATCGCGACCGTCACCGTACGCCTGGAAAAGCGCCGTCATGGCCAGCTTGAAGAAGGCGTGAAGAGTGAACACCAAGGCCTGCGCCGTTTCCTGCGCGGCCCGTGGCCCTTGGTGTGGGGCGCGATTGGTCTGGCGCTGCTCAACTACGCCACCCTGGCACTGGCCGGTCGGCCGTGGGGCATCACCTCGGCCTTCGCCCTGTGGGGCGCCAAGGTGGCGAGTGGTCTGGGTGTGGACGTAAGCGCCTGGGCGTTCTGGCAGATGCCGGGCAATGCCAAGGCCCTGGCGGCGCCGGTGTGGCAAGACATCACCAGTGTCATGGACATCGGCATCGTCCTCGGCGCGCTGTTGGCTGCCGGCCTGGCCGGGCGTTTCGCCCCCAGCCTGAAGATCCCGGCCCGCTCGCTGATCGCTGCGGTGATCGGCGGCCTGCTGCTCGGTTATGGTTCGCGGCTGGCGTACGGCTGCAACATCGGCGCGTACTTCAGCGGCATCGCCTCGGGCAGCCTGCATGGCTGGGTGTGGTTGGTGGCCGCGTTTATCGGCAACAGCGTGGGCGTGCGCCTGCGGCCGTTTTTCTTTGCGGGCGAGCGCCGGCCGGTGGCGCTGAGCGGCTGCTGAGTCAGTCCTGCGGGGAAACGCCTGGCGCCTGATCGGCTTCAGCCGCCAGCTTTTCCCGCTCCGCCTTGCTGATGTATTTGTCCTTGGATTTGGGCGCCAATTTGGCGCTGGCCTTTTTGGCCTTGGCCTTGAACAACTGCTGCAGTTTTTTCTGGCGATTCATGGGTGTCTACCTGGGTTAAACGTGCCCGGATGATACCAGCTTAAAAACCGCAGCCAATGGCTAGCAAGGCTGCGCCGCCAAGCTGTTGCTGACGCTGCGGCCCAACACCAGCACCGTCACAAACCCGCAAGCCACCAGCGCCGTGGCCAGGCTCAGCAGCACCGCGCTGCCCATCTGGTCGACGATCTGCCCGCCAAAGAACGAGCCCAGGGCAATAATCACCTGGAACAACGCCACGAACAGTGGCATGCCGCGCTCGACATCCTTGGGCGCCACCACGAACATCCAGATACTCGCGCAGGCCGGGAACGCGCCAAAGGCAAAGCCCCACAGCGCGATCAGCATCGCGGCGCCGGTCATGCCAGTGGCGAAATACGGGAACAGCGCGGTGCTGGTACCGATCATCAGCGCTACCAGCAGCAAGGTGTTACGCACGCTGCGGTTAGCGGCGAACCCGGCGAAAATATTGCCCATCACCCCTGCGACGCCATACAACAGCAACAGCGAACCAATGGTCGGCCCATCAAAACCGGAGCTGTGCTTGAAGAACGGTGCGACATAGGTGTAGGCCGCAAAGTGCGCCAAACCGATCAGCAACACCGCGATCAACCCGACCCGCGCTTGTGGGTTGATAAACAACGCAGGCAGATCACTGACGCGAATGGCCTTCTCCGGCGTGAGCTTCGGCAGCAGGAACATCTGCGCCAACAACACCGGAATGCCCACCAGCGCCGTCACCAGGAACGTCATGCGCCAGCCCATCAAGCCACTGAGCCAGGTGCCGACGGGCACGCCGAGTACCGTGGCCAGGGTCACACCCATCATGATGATCGAAGTGGCCTTCGCCACGCCCACACCCTTGGGCGCCAGGCGGCCACTGAGGGCGATCGCCGTCGCCCAGAAACCGCCGATGCTGATACCCAGTAACACACGGCCGAACAGCAGCAGGTTGAAGTCGCTGGCGAAGGCCACGACCGTGTTGGCGATGATCATGATCAACGTCAGGCCGATCAGCAGATACCGCCGATCCATGGTGCCAATGCTCACTGACAGAAACGGCGCCGCGAGGGCCGCCATGATGCCGGGCAGCGTCACCATCAAACCGGCGTGGCCGGCGCTGATACCGAGGTCGGCGGCGACGTCGTTGAGCACGCCCACCGGCAGGAATTCACTGGTCACCAGGGCAAAGGCACCCACGGCAACCGAAAGAATCGCCAGCCACTGCTGTTTGACGCTTTGTTGATTATGTTCGGGAAGGCCGCTAGGGGCCTGGCTCGCGCTTGGCATGTGAGGAGTTCCAAGAGGGGATGTGGCCTTAAGACAGGCGCAGGAAGACGTGGGAGGCGATTATAGGAACGGGGGTTGGTGAGCCTATAGGCGAGTGGTTCGATAGTAATCATCAGTGCTATCGATGTGACGGCACTGCGCTGGAACTTTTATCAAGCAAACACAATCACTCCGGCTCAATACTCCTCGCCAGCCCCTTCTCCCATGCGCAGATCATTTTTTCCCCCACGGCGTCAAACTCGTGATGGGCGATTCGATAATCAGAAAGTTCCCCCATGGCGCGGCTCATTCCACCGTGCACTCGTGCAAGCAATTCGTTGCAACGAGACTCCGTCAAATTGCATGAGCTGCGACCGAACTTGACCAGCATCTTACGTTTGGGCCAAGCCTTTGAACCGCCAAGCAAGAGGCCCATGATGTCCTGCTCCTGGTAGAGACACCTGAGTAGGCTGCATAAGTTTTCATCAGATCGGCGAATAGATCTTTCGCCCCGTCATAGACCAACAGCTCAGAGAGTTTGATCTCAGGCAGTGATTTGCCATCGCTGTCGTGGGAGACGCTGATGCGACCAAGCTGGTGTGGGCCGACAATCCCCAGCGTTCCCGCATCCACTCCTCCAGCACCGATATACAGCCTGTCATTTTGCCTAGTCATGGATATTTCCTGATTTCAGTTCATCGAGCGTCTTACGTCGGCGCTTGGGTGTCGCGGTCAACTCATACCCCAAACCCTCAAGGATTGCTGCGACCTTGCGAATCCCTACTTCAGGTATGGTGTTGTTCTCGATGCCTGAAATAGTTGCACGGCTCATTCCGTGCCGTTGCGCGAGTTGGCTTTGTGAAAGACCGGCTGCCTTGCGCAGATTTTTAATAAGGGTCCCCAAGTCATTCATTTTTTGCATCCTATACGGTGCATTTTTGATTTAACCAATTAAATGCATCGTATTCGATGCATTTTTGCTTGGGTAGCACTTTCTTTTAATTGTTGTCTGGTCGCCCCAAAAATCCAGTAATCAGCCCCACAATCTGCTGCTGAATTACCCCTCGCGCCCGAGCCCCTTCGCCATCCCGGCAAATCATGCCATCCCCCGGCGAGCTCTCCTCAATCAAGGCAATCGCCCCCGGCTTGCAGATCGACATGAAGCTGAAGTGGGTAGCGTCGGCAATCTCCACATACTGCGTCGAAGCTTTTGCCATGCGCCGGACCATATCGGCGGACTCCAATTCAGGCGCCATATCCTCCGTTGGCACACCCCCCGCAATTACCAGCGCCGGCACTGGCAAGGCGGCGAGGCTGGCGTCGGTGAAGCCGCGCGACAGGCCCAGGTCCAGCGACACAATGGCGGTGACGCGTTTGTCCCTCAAATCAGCCGCCAACTTGGCCTTGCCCGCTGGCGTGGCGGCGGGGTTCATCTCGTGGTAACCGATGCAACCGCCCAGCTTGGGGTAGGTGCTGCACTCCCTCGCGAAGAGATCAGGATCGAAGCGCGCCCCGGCGATTGCCAGCACGGTCCAGCCGCCGAGGGAGTGGCCCACGGCGGCGATCTGTTTGCTCGCTACCGCGCCAAATCGGGCGGGCTGATCCAATACCGCATTGATAGCCCGGCTCAGGTCCGCCGGGCGTTGCCATAACTGCGCGGCGGCTTGCGGGCTGCGGTCCTTGGTGGTAGTGCCGGGATGATTGACCGCCGCGACGATATAACCCTGATGGGCCAACGCACTGGCCAGCCACACCTGTTTACCCCAGTTGCCGCCGTAGCCGTGGGAGAGCACGACCAGGGGATGTTCACCGCTGGCCGGCGGCGCATCGGGCACGGCGAGGGCGCCGACGAAGACAGCATTGTCTGCAATCAGCTGCGGTTTTGCGGTGGTAGTAGCGGGGTACCAGACGGCCAACTCAAGTGGACGTTGGTTGTGGGGGTCGGGAAGCACGCTGGTTTTGAAGCCGATGGGGATTTCGTCAGCGAAGGCAGGAGCGGTCAGGCACAGCAGGAACAGGGCGCAGAAAGCCGTTCTCATTGTTTTTATCTTCCTTGATGGGGTCGAAGCTTCGTGGGTTTACGGTATTGCGTAAACCTCATGGGCGAGCGCGATCGTATCGTCTTTTGGGGCACGGGGCGCCGTGGCTTTTTTGATGAGTGGGCTTGTTGTGGTGAGTGGGCTTGCCCCCCGCTGGGCTGCGAAGCAGCCCCAACCCGGAACTCTCATCGCTACTGCCTTGTTCGGTCTGTGAATTCGTGCGTCAGCATACGAGCGAAGGTTAGTGCGCTGTGAACCAGCTGGGGTGTAGCACAGGAAAATGTTCCTTCAGCCAATCCACGAATGCGTCGACCTGAGGCGCAAGATGCGTTCTGCTTGGATAAAGCACGGATACCAGGCGAGGCTTTGGACGAAATGCCCTGAGCACTTCAACCAGTTCTCCGCTTGCGAGGAATGTCTCAACGGCTATTCCAGGAGCTTGAACAATGCCGAAGCCTGCAACACCGCATTGAACGTAGGCATTCGACTCATTCACCGTGATTCCACCATGAGGCGTGTGTGGCCGATCTTCGCCGTCTACCGAGAAGTGCCAAGGCAGTGGTCTGTTATTTTGACCGGAAAGGAAGCTGACACATTGGTGGTCTGCCAGATCTTGCAGGGTTATGGGTGCCCCGCAGGTTTGGAGATAACCTGGAGACGCACAGGTCACCATGGTGGCGGCGCCAATTTCTCTGGCCACCATGCTTGAATCCGGGAGGTCACCAATTCGCAATACACAGTCGATGCCCTCGGCGACGAGATCTACCGTACGGTCGGTCACGCCTAGCGCAAGCTCGATTTCGGGAAATGCCTCTTTAAATTTCCTAAGGCTTTCCATGAAGCTGCGTTGGGAAAATGCAGTGGGAATGTCAATTCGAAGTCGTCCGCGCAAGGTCGGCCCACTACGGTCGAACATGGAAGTGGTTTCTGCAATGGTTGCCAAAATCTCTTTGACGCGTTCGTAAAACCGCTCGCCCTCAGCCGTCAGTTTTACTTTACGCGTAGTGCGCTGGAACAGACGGACACCCAGCGAGGCTTCCAGATCCTGAATGGTGCGCGTGACGTGCGGGCGTCCGGCCTGCATTGCCTCAGCGACTTTGGTGAAGCTCCCCAACTCCGCTAGCTTGGCGAATACTTGCATCGACTGTAGAAGCTCCATAAGTCTCTTCTCGGCAAGCGTGTTAACTGGATGATTGTTGCTGATCAGGATAACAATCCTGATCGTTTCTGCACATTTATCTACAGCCGGGAAACCTCAACAATGTCTTCAGCGTAAGGGAGGAGTCTTCCTCACCTGCACATTCAAAATTGTTGGAGACAGAAAATGAAAGCGTGGCTTCTGAAAGATTTCGGCCTGGATAATCTGGTGCAGGGCGAAACGGAAACCCCTGTGCCCCAAGCTAGTGAACTGCTGGTTAAAGTAGGCGCTGTATCACTCAATTTTCGGGACAAGGCCATCGTTGACGGTATCTACGAACCTCACCTAGTGCCCAAACCACTGATCCCGGTCAGCGATGCGGCGGGAACTGTCGTGGCTGTTGGTGATGGTGTCAGCCGCTTCGCTATCGGAGATCGGGTCAACTCACACCTCTACTCACGTTGGTTGGACGGTATGCCCGGGCCAGATGAGCCCAACTACTGCTTCGGCTCGCCATTGCCTGGTGGACTGGCGGAATACATGATCATCCATGAAGACAGCGCGGTACGTGCCCCCGACAACATGTCAGATGAGGAAGCCGCGACCCTTCCAATTGCCGCGCTGACCGCATGGTATGCGCTCGTCGATTATGGCCGGATCGAGGCCGGCCAAACCGTTTTGGTTCAGGGATCTGGAGGTGTTTCTGTTTTTGCAGCACAAATTGCCACAGCTCTGGGGGCCAAGGTTATCGTCACCTCCAGCCGTGATGACAATCTGGAAGCTTTAAAAAAGCTCGGCGCTGTGGCTGGTGTGAATTATCGCACTACCCCTGAGTGGGCAGAGGAAGTTCTGAAGCTCACTGACGGCAAGGGAGTGGATCTTCTGCTGGATGTGGCAGGCGGTGACGGCATCAATCAATCGATTGCTGCAACAAAGGTAGGTGGACGTATCGCACAGATCGGCTTTCTGACAGGCCAAACCTCTGCCCTGAACCTGATGCCTATGATTTTTCGACAAACAACGATTCGCGGCATAGCCGTTGCTCCACGCTCGTCATTTGACCGAATGAACGAGTTCTTGAATGAGCACAAGATTCGCCCGGTAATCGACCACGTGTATCCATTCGATCAAGCACGCGAAGCGTACGAACATTTGGCCAGAGGCGCCTTTGGTAAGGTGGTAATCAAAATTGCATAGGATTAATCCACTTGGAGTTACGCCGCAAATTTCCGCATTGAAATATGTGCGGTCAGATAGCCACCCAGTTATGGGGCAGCAGATCGGCAATCTCATTCGCCCGCTGCGATGGCAGGCGGTGTCTTCGAGGAACGGAAGTGCAGGTGTTCGTCCTTGACTGACTGATACCCGGCTGCTGCCCTGTTTTTCCTTGATTCACCTTGGTATTGCCCAACATCACCCCATAACTACCCTGTCTCCATTAACCGCAAGGACAGACCATGACCAACCCAACCGAAACCGCCATCCTCGCCGGCGGCTGCTTCTGGGGCATGCAAGACCTGTTGCGACGCTACCCCGGCGTACTGCACACGCGGGTCGGCTACACCGGTGGCGATGTGCCGAATGCCACCTACCGCAACCATGGCAACCATGCTGAAGCGATCGAGATCGTGTTTGACCCGGCGGTGATTTCCTACCGGCAGATCCTTGAGTTCTTTTTCCAGATCCATGACCCCAGCACGCCGAATCGGCAGGGCAATGATCTGGGGCCAAGCTATCGTTCGGCGATTTACTACCTGAGCGAACAGCAACGGGAGATTGCCGAAGATACTGCGGCTGACGTGGATGCCTCCAACCTGTGGCCGGGGCCTGTGGTCACGCAAATAGAGCCTGCCAGGGAGTTTTGGCAGGCGGAGCCGGAGCATCAGGATTATCTGGAGCGGATACCGAACGGGTATACCTGCCACTTCATACGGCCGAACTGGAAGTTGCCCAAGCGGTGCTGACGCGGCTGGACCGAGCCGAGGAAAACAATTTCGGCGATTGTGCACCCGTAGGCGATGGGGTGAGTGAAATGCGTGTGTTTGTCGGGCCGGGCTACAGAATTTTTTGAAGCGTCGCGCTTTCTCGACAGCCCGGAGATCATCAGTGCATACCTTGCACAAAGCATGAAATCTCAAGACCCGCAGGCCGATTGCGGCGGTGGCGGGCGACCACAACCCTTGAAATACACCGGGGACCAATGTGGGAGGGGGCTTGCCCCCGATGGCTGAGTGTCAGTCGATACATGTCTGGCTGATACACCGCTATCGGGGGCAAGCCCCCTCCCACATTTGACCGACTTTGTCTTGAGCGCTCAGCGCACCAGGCAAGGCTGCTTGTTGTTATAGCGCCACCCCGGAATCAAGAACTGCATCGCCACGCTGTCATCCCGCGCCCCAAGGCCCATGCCTTTATAAAGCTCGTGAGCCTTGGCCACAGCGTCCATGTCGATGTCCACGCCCAGGCCCGGTTTGGCCGGGACCTTCACATAACCGCCTTCGATCTTCAGCGGTTCCTTGGTCAAGCGTTGGCCGTCCTGCCAGATCCAGTGGGTGTCGATGGCGGTGATCTCGCCCGGTGCCGCAGCGGCCACTTGGGTGAACATCGCCAGGGAAATATCAAAGTGGTTGTTGGAGTGCGAACCCCAGGTCAGGCCCCAGTCGTTGCACATCTGCGCCACGCGCACCGAGCCTTGCATCGTCCAGAAGTGCGGGTCGGCCAGGGGAATGTCCACCGATTGCAGCTGGATCGCGTGGCCCATTTCGCGCCAGTCGGTGGCGATCATGTTGGTGGCGGTCTTGAGGCCCGTGGCGCGACGGAACTCGGCCATGACTTCACGTCCCGAGTAACCATTTTCGGCCCCGCACGGGTCTTCGGCGTAGGCGAGCACGTGGTGTTGGTCGCGGCACAGGCGGATGGCTTCCTTGAGTGACCAGGCGCCGTTCGGGTCGAGGGTGATGCGTGCATCGGGGAAGCGTTCGGCCAGTGCGGTGACGGCTTCGATCTCTTCGTCGCCGCTTAAAACGCCGCCCTTGAGCTTGAAGTCGTTGAAGCCGTATTTGGCCTTGGCAGCCTCGGCCAGGCGCACCACGGCTTCGGCCGTCAGGGCTGTTTCATGGCGCAGGCGGAACCACTCGTCGTCGGCGTCCGCTTCGTTGCGGTAGGCCAGGTCGGTGGCATTGCGGTCGCCCACATAAAACAGATAGCCAAGCATCTTCACCGCGTCGCGCTGCTGGCCTTCGCCGAGCAAAGCGGCCACCGGCACTTCAAGGAACTGCCCCAGCAGGTCGAGCAGGGCCGCTTCCATGGCGGTGACCGCATGGATAGTGATGCGCAGGTCAAAGGTTTGCAGGCCGCGGCCGGCCGAATCCCGCGAGGCAAAGGTGCTGCGCATCTGGTTGAGGACGCGTTGGTACTGGCCGATGGGTTGGCCGATCACCAGGCTGCGCGCATCTTCCAGGGTTTCGCGGATGCGTTCGCCGCCCGGCACTTCACCGACGCCAGTGTTGCCGGAGCTGTCCTTGAGAATCACGATGTTGCGCGTGAAATACGGGCCGTGGGCGCCGCTGAGGTTGAGCAGCATGCTGTCGTGGCCGGCCACGGGGATGACCTGCAAGTGAGTAACGACGGGAGTAGTCATGGCAAGTTCCTAAAGAGGCTCAAAGAGGTTTGCTGAGGGCGGCGCCGGTTGGCGTCACGCTGGGCGAGGTCAATGGGGCAGAGGGCGCGGTCTTGGCGAAAAACACCAGGATCGCCGCGAGCACCGAGGTGCCGGCCAGGCCGTAGAGGCCACCCTGGATCGAACCGGTGGTCTGCTCCAGAAAGCCAAACGTGGTCGGCGCGACGAAGCCGCCCAGGTTGCCGATGGAGTTGATCAGCGCGATCACCGCCGCCGCGATGCGCACATCCAGATAGCCCTGTGGGATCGGCCAGAACAGCGAAGACGCCGACTTGAATCCGATGGCCGCAAAGCAGATCGCCACAAAGGCAAACACCGGCCCGCCAGTGGTGGACATGAACATCCCCGCCGCCGCAATCAACAGCGCCGCCGCGACCCACGCTTGCTGGAACTTGAACTTGCCCGACAGCGACGCGAAGGCGTACATGGCGATGATCGAGATCAGCCACGGGATTGAGTTGAAGAAGCCGACTTGCACATCACTCAAGTCACCCATCTTCTTGATGATGCTCGGCAGCCAGAACGTCGCCGCGTAAATGGTCAGCTGGATGCAGAAGTACAGCGCGCAGAACAGCAGGATCTGGCGGTCTTTGAGCAGCTTGCCGATGGTGGGCTTGACGCTGGTCAGCGCCTCACGCTGGCGTTGTTCCTCGTCGATGGCGCCGACCAGCGCGTCCTGTTCTTCGCGGGTCATCCATTTGGCGTCGTGGGGCTTGGAGTCCAGCCAGAACCACACAAAGAAACCGATCACCACCGAGGCCAGGCCTTCGATGGCGAACATCCATTGCCAGCCGTGGAAGCCAAAGCCTTCGATCTGCAATAACACGCCCGACAGCGGGCCCGAGATCAACGAGGCCACCGCCGAGCCGCTGAGGAAAATCGCAATCGCCTTACCGCGTTCCACACCCGGCAACCAGCGCGTGAAGTAGTAGATCACGCCAGGGAAGAAGCCAGCTTCGGCCACGCCCAGCAGAAAGCGCAGGATGTAGAAGTGGGTTTCGTTCTGGATGAACGCCATCATCGTCGCGACGATGCCCCAGGTGAACATGATGCGGGTCAGCCAGATACGTGCGCCGACCTTTTGCAGCAGCATGTTGGAGGGCACTTCGAAGAGGGCATAACCGATGAAGAACAACCCGGCACCGAACCCGTAGGCCGCTGCGCCGATGCCCAGGTCATGCTCCATGTGTGTGCGCACAAAGCCGATATTGACCCGGTCGATGTAATTGAGGATGAACATGATCACGAACAGTGGGAGCACATGGCTCTTCACTTTGCGCACGGCGCGCGCGAGGACCGGATCACTGTGTGGAGCGGCAGATGCATGGCTTGAATTGTTCACAATTCAAAACTCCCCCTGGTTATTTTTATGTGGGTTTGCGTGTCTTGTTGATAGACATCATACAAGTGCGTTTCTGTAGTCCGCAATCCGGTGCTCGATGTTTTTGTGCTTATAAGGTCTTTCGTTGAGTAAGTGTTTTGGTTATTTGTCAGTGTTTATTGGGTTTTTTGTGGGTTTGCAGGCGGTGAAAGAACCCAGCGTTGACGGTGGTGGGAGCTGTCGAGATACCTGTCAGTCAGATTAGTTGTCATACAAGTTGGGTGGTTATTCAATCAACCTCGGCGGCGTGCCGGGTCTGGGTGTTAAGCTCCCCCCAGCCCAACCCTGTGGACCTGCAGCAATGCCCAGTGAAGCCCCGATCCCCGTGCGTAAACGTTCTACCAACCTGGCCCAGGGCGTGGTCGATGCCCTGACCCAGCGCATCCTGCTCGGTCAGTTGAAACCGGGGGAGAAGCTGCCGTCGGAATCCACCATCGTGCTGGAGCACGGCGTCAGCCGGACGGTGGTGCGTGAGGCACTGTCGAAGTTGCAGGCGGCCGGGCTGGTGGAGACCCGTCACGGCATCGGCACCTTTGTGCTGGAGCAGAGCGCCCAGCAAGGCTTGCGCCTGCACGTGGATACGGTCGCCAGCGTGCGCAACATGCTGGAGCTGCGCCTGGGCCTGGAGGTGCAAGCGGTGGCGCTGGCGGCGCTGCGCAGGAGCGACGCGCAACTGGCCCACATGCGCGAAGCGCTGGACGACTACCAGGCCTCCCTGGCCAACAACGACAGTTGCGTGGAAGAGGACAAACGCTTCCACCAGTTGATCGCCGAAGCCACCGGCAATACCTTCTTCACCGAAATCATGCAGCACCTGGGCAATGCGATGATTCCGCGCACCCAGGTGAAGAGTGACGAGCGTGGCGGCGCGGATTTTGCCAAGCTCGGGCAACTGGCGAACCGGGAGCATGAGGCGATTTTCAATGCAATCCAACGCCAGGACCCGGACGCCGCACGCGCCGCCATGGTGTTGCATCTGACTAACAGCCGGGATCGATTTTCCGGGGAATGATAAGGAACACAGGTTGAACGAACACACCTTGTCCATGCGCCTGGAGCGCGTGGCCGCGCAGGTGCCGCACGGCGCGCGGCTGGCCGATATCGGCTCGGACCATGCCTACCTGCCAGTGGCGTTGCTGCGCCGTGGCGTGATCGAGGCGGCGGTGGCAGGGGAGGTGGCGGCTACGCCGTTCCAGGCGGCCGAACGGACCGTGCGTGAAAACGGCCTGGAGCAGCAGATCACCGTGCGGCTGGCCAATGGCCTGGCGGCCGTCCAGGCGAGTGACGGCATCACGGCCATCAGCCTCTGTGGCATGGGCGGCGAGACGATTCGCGACATCCTTGAAGCTGGCAAAGCCCACCTGAACGGCCTTGAGCGCCTGGTCCTGCAACCCAACGGCGGTGAGCAACCGCTGCGCCTGTGGTTGATGAACAACGGCTATCGCATCGTCAGTGAAGAGCTGCTGCACGAAAACCGCTTTTATTATGAAATCATCGTGGCCGAGCGTGCTGGACCGGTGAGCTATACCGCCGAGGAGCTGTACTTCGGCCCGCTGCAACTGCAGGCCCGCAGCCCGGTATTTTTGGCCAAGTGGCAGCGCGCGTTGCGCCTGAAACACCAGACCCTGGCGGGCTTTGAGCAGGCGTCGCAAGCCGTGCCCGAGGCGAAGCTGCAAGAAATCAGCCGGCAGATCAGATGGATCACCACGCTGCTGGCTTGATAACCCTTCATTCAATCGTGATTACCCAGGAACCCCGCAATGGCAGACGCTATCGACCAAGCCTTCTATGAGCGCGCCGACGCGCATATCGAACTGTCGAACGAACAGCTCAAAACCTTCGAAAACCTCGGCCAGGTCAGCGCCTCGATGATGTTCGGCACTACCCGCTTCAATGCCTGGGCCCTCGCGCGCAACTTCAAGTCCGGTGCGCACATGGCCGAGGAGCGTGAGGCGATGCTCACGTATTGCTGTGACCAGTACCGGATGATGCTTGAGGATAATCTGGATGATCACATCAAAAATTTTGACCAGTACATGCAGGCCAGGTAGGCCGGCGGCACGGGTGTTTTGATCATGTCCGTGGGGCGCCTGCGCCATCGGTTACAGGTGTGTCCTTGACCGTGAGTGCTTTTGCCCCATTTTCGAGCACGCTGCGGGCGCCATTAACGCACAGCACGCCCTGTTTCAGGGCTGCGCGCCAACGGCCCGTATCTTGCTAGAGCCAAGCCAATCAATGACATGGCACTTTGCCGTTAGTCATTTCAAGGCTTCGCCCACCGTGCACCACGTGGGTTGTTTGAGGGAGTAGTCGGACATGCACAGCTTGTTATCACCCGGTATCCGCCTGCTCGGACGTATGGGGTTTGCACGCAAATTCCAATTGTTGTTTTTCCTGTTCATGCTGCCCCTGGCCGGGAGCCTCTGGATGATCGGCCAGGACTATCGCGATAAATTAGGCGTGATTTCCACCGAGCAGTCCGGCGTGCGCCAACTGTTGGCCCTGGATGCACTGGACGGCCAATTGACGGCCCAGCGCAACCTGGCTGCGCGTTGGAAAGCGGCAGACATCCTGCACGCACCGACGCCAGCGGCGAAGGCGGCGATGGACAAGGTCGATACGAATTTCCCGCTGATCCAGCAAAGCCTGCAAGCCTTGGGCGATGCGCTCAACGCCCAGAACGCCAGCGCCGACATCCTCGCGCGCTACGGGGCGTTGCAGGCCACCGTCAAAGGCATGGACTCCGCTTCCCTGCGCACGGTGGGCTGGTGGCCGGATGGCTACGACCGTTTCACCTCGGCGTTGAGCGCGATGCAAACCCTGCGCGAACAGATCACCCTGGACGCCGGCCTGATCCTCGATCCCTGGCTGGAAACCTACATGCTGATGCAGATGGGCACACAGCAGACGCCTGACCTGATCGAGCGTATCGGTCGCATGGCGGGCGTCGGGCAGTCGTCCATCGCGTCGGGGCAGTTCACCCTGCAAAGTCGTTTGCAAATGCGCGACCTGCGCAGCCGCATTGGCGACGCGCGCGACCAGTTGGTCAAGGCGGCGGCTTCGCTCAAGGCCAAGCAGTTCGAGGGCATGGAGCCTTGGACTGCACAGTACGACAACAGCCTGCAACTGTTGGATAACGAGCTTAAAGTGCTGGATGACGGCGTGTTCGGTGGCACCATCAAGCTCGATACCGCCGGTTTCGAACGCAGTGTCGACTCCATGCTCGGTTCGCTCAGCGCACTGCGCGTGCAGTCGCTGACCTCCCTGGACGAGCGCTTGAGCTACTACCACCGCGACGCGAACAAACGCTTCATTCCTCTTGCAATGGTCTTCGGCGTACTGGCCCTGGCCGCGCTGTACTTGTTCATGTGCCTGCAGGCCTCCATCCGCCGTAGTGCCAGCGGCATCACCACCCTGGCCGAATCCCTGCGCGACGGTAACCTGTGCGTCGAAGTGGCGGTGCAAGGGCGTGACGAACTGGCGCTGATCAGCACCGCGCTGAACGTCGCAGTGGTGCAATTGCGCACCAGCCTGTTGGGGGTCAATCACGAAACCCAGCAGCTCGGCTCGGCGGTGCTCACCCTCAATTCCCAATCGGGCAGCACCCTCAGCGAAGTCGAAGACCAGCAGCATCAAATCAGCCAGATCGCCGCCGCTGCTACCCAGTTGGCCGCGACCTCCATGGGCGTCGCCAGAAGCTGTGAACAAGCGTCGGGCAGCGCCCAGCAAACACGACGCATCGCCGAAGACAGCAGCCGCGACAGCCAGCGCACCACGGCCAGCATCCAGCAGCTCAACCAACGCCTCACCGACACCGCCGACGCGTTGCAGCAAGTCAGCCAGCAGGGCCAGCAGATTCAGTCGGTGGTCGACACCATTCGCGGCATTGCCGAGCAAACCAACCTGCTGGCGCTCAACGCGGCCATTGAAGCGGCGCGCGCCGGTGAGCAGGGGCGGGGCTTTGCGGTGGTGGCCGATGAAGTGCGCAGCCTGTCCCAGCGCACCCAGGCGTCCACGGCGCAGATCGCCGGCACCGTCGACAGCCTGCGCGCGACCGTGAGCCAGGCGGTGACGCTGATGGGCGCCGCGTGCGAGCAAGCGTTGACCGACGCCGAGTCCGTCACCGGCTTGGGCACGCGCTTGGGCGAGATTGCCGGCGCGGTGCAGAACGTCACCGACACCCTGGCGCAAATCGCCACAGCGGTGGAAGAGCAAGCGGCGACGGCGGATGAAGTGAGTGGCAACATCCAGCAAGTCGACCAGGCGGCAGGGCGTTTGCTGGATGGCGCACGGGCGGTCAACCGAGCGGCGGACACCTTGAGCAAGGGCAGTCAGGCGTTGAGTGACAACACCGCGCGGTTCCGTTTGAGCTGAGTGCTATTGGGCCGCGGTCTGCAGGACTTCAATCCACAGCGCACCTTTGCCTGAAGCCGCCTCACCCACGCGCTTCAAGGCGCCGGTGTTGCTGACCGCGTAAGTGCCGACCTTGTCGCTTTTCTCGCCGGTAACCAGCAACCACCGGCCATTGGGCGAAAACGCGATATTGCGCGGCTGCTGCTCTTCGACTGGGTAGTTGTCGAGGAACTTCAACGCGCCCGTCGCCGCGTCCACCGCAAACGCCGACACCGAACTGCTGGTGCGCTCGCTCATCAGCAGCAGCGTGCCATCCGGGGACAGGCGCAGGTCGGCGGCCCAGATTCGCGGTGTTGGGTCGTCCTTCAAGTCATTGTTGCGTGCATCACGCACTTCGCCGTGGGCCAGCTTCAAGCGAGCGGGAATGCCATTGGCGACACCGATCTGCGTCAGCGCACCGGTGCTGTCGTCGATGGCAAACGCAGTGACCGTGCCGCTCATTTCGCCGACCACATACAGGTATTTACCGTTGGCCGAAAACGCCAGGTGTCGAGGCCCGGTGTTGCTTGGCACGCTCACGTAGCCGCTGCCGATCGGCGTGAGTGCGCCGGTGTTGGCATCGAAGCGGTATTGCAGCACGTGGTCGTTGCCCAGGTTGCCGGCGTAGGCAAAGCGATTGCTTGGGTCGGTGCGCAGGGAATGCGCGTGGAGCCCGGTTTTGTAGGTGAGGATCGGTTCCGGCTTGTCGATGGGCTGCACGCTGAGGGTGTCGGCACCGTAAGAGGCCGCGAGCAGGAAACGTCCGGCGCGATCGGTGGCGAGGTAGGCCATGCTTTCGGCCAAGGGCGCTTTGGATTGCGGCGTCAAACGCCCGCTGGCCGGGTCAATGCTGAAGCCCTGCACTTGAAACGGCTTGACCCGCAACGCGGCATACAAGGTTTTACCGTCGGGGCTCAGCGCCATGGGGTTGACCTGGTCACCGGCGGTCACCTGGTTTACCAGGCTCAACGCGCCGTTGCTCTCGTCCAGGCGGTACTGGGAAATCAAGCCATCGCCGGGGCTGGAAATGTACGCGAAGGTTGCGGCGTTGGCGTGTGCACTGAGACCGCAGGCAATAGCGGCGGCCATGATGAGGGGTTTATTCACGAGTGAGCCTTTATTGTTATGGTTGTGGTCAGTCATCGTATGACTGTATTTCGATCTGGGCAATAGACGGTGTATCTTGCGGCGCGTCACGGGCATGATGCGCAGCATGAATCTCGACCCCAACGAACGGTACTGGCGCTTCCACACCCCTGATCCCGGCATTGGCCCGCGTGAACGCAGGCCGATGCGCGCCGAGGAACTGGCCTGGGCGCATGAACACGCAAGCGGGCATCGCTTCAACTGGATCGCAGTGTTACTGCCACCGCTGTGTTTCGGCGTGTTCCTGCCCAGTCTGGTTTTTTTGCTCAGCCTGCTGCTGTATCGCGCCGTCTTCTCACCGGGGTTGGATGTTGACGGCATCCTCGGCCATTCATGGGCATGGCAGGCCCTGGCGACGCTGGTGTTCATGGCGGCGTGGGCATTGCGTAACTACCTGCGCGACACCCGCGACCCGATCAAGCGTTACTGGCAGACGATGCCGGGCCAAGGCGTGGTCGAGTTGGAGCGTCACACGCTGGTGTCTGGCACCAGCCTGTGGTCTTCGGACTTCGACCCGGACTGCAACGCCCTCATGCAATGGAAAAACGGCCGGCTTGAACAGGCCCAGAGCAGCGGAGTGGCGCAATGGGTCGTGGCCATGACCACGACGGGGCGCTGGCTGGTGATCAAGGACGAATACCCCGGCCCTTTCACCTACAACCGGGTGGGGCGCATGCCCGCTGCGCAAAAACGCATGCACCCCTGCCGTGACCTGGCCTTGGCGTTCGCTCCCTGCACGAACGTACTGCTTGGGCGACGGTTTGACGGTGCACCGATAGCCTTGACCCACACGGAGTATTGGCTGTCGGCCGAAGAACTCACACACCTGGTTGAGGTTGCGCATCACTGGCGGTTTTTCCCGCCGGACCGATATGGCGTGGTCAATCAGCAAGATGCGCCGTGGGTGCAACAACTGCTAGAGAAAGCCCACTCGCCTCCTCAAATCCACGCCGCATCCCACAACGAGTAGTCGCCCACCCGATCCACCAAACCGGCTCGTAAAGGGTTGGCAATGATGTACCGCGCCATCTTGCGAAGATCATCTTCCGCACGCACCGCTCTATCGTGATAGCCGGGTTGCCAAACGCGCTCTTTGCTTTGACGCCGCCGGTTGATGACCAGCGTGCTGCGCGACTTAATACGTCGCACCACGCCTGCCAAATCCTGTTGTTTCAACTCAAACAACCAGTGAATGTGGTCAGGCATGATGACCCAGGCCAGAGACTCAACCAGCCCCAGCTCATGAACCTGCCGGAGTTCGGCAACCAGCAGACGGCTCAGGTAAAGGTCAGTGAACAAGCGCTGACGCTGATGAACGACGACGGTGATGAGGTAGCTACGACCCTGTTCTGAATAACGACCGTGACGCAGACGATGGGATTGAGGTGTGGGGCGCATTCCGGTGCTCTTGGTGGAATTCCTGAAGAGCCTTAACGCTAGCGCGCAGTAGGGGATGAACAAGTATCACTTGTTGGCTGAATGTAACCTTGTGGTGAGCGGGCTTCTGTGGTGAGCGGGCTTCTGTGGTGAGCGGGCTTGCCCCGCGCTGGGCTGCGAAGCAGCCCCAACACCAGGCGCTGCGGTTTTCCTGAAAAATCGCGGCGGCCTTATGGGGGCCGCTTCGCTGCCCAGCGCGGGGCAAGCCCGCTCACCACAAAAAAACTGCTCACCAGAAAGAACCGGTTCACCAGAAAGAACCGGTTCACCAGAAAGAACCGGTTCATCACAAAGAACCGGGTCATCACAAAAAAGCCGGTTCACCACAAAAAATGCTCACTACCCAGAGCCCGCTCTTCAAAAAACGGACGGGCTTTACGCGGCTCTTCTGTTTTGCCGATTCAGGAACCTTCAGGGCCCAGAGGGCTCACTTGTTAGGTCGCCCTGTTTCATCGCCGAAAGGAATCCGCATGCTTTCAGCCCCGCCCGCCATTCCCCAGTACGCCCCCGTCGAACGCGAACTCAGCCTGCGTGCCGTCATTACCGGTACGGTGCTTGGCATCTTGCTGACCCCTTCCAATGTGTACGCCGGCCTGAAGATCGGCTGGTCGTTCAATATGTCGATCATCGCGCTGCTGGTGGGATATGCGATCTGGCAAGGCCTGGCCAAACGTTCCACCGATCAGCTGCCCTGGACCCTGCATGAAAGCAATATCAACCAGACTGTCGCCTCGGCCGCCGCCTCGATTATCTCTGGCGGTCTGGTGGCGCCGATCCCGGCTTACACACTGCTGACCGGCAACCAACTGGACGCGCTGCCGATGATCGCCTGGGTGTTCTCGGTGAGTTTCCTGGGCATCTGGATTGCCTGGTACCTGCGGCCGTCATTGCTCAATGACAAGGCGCTGAAGTTCCCCGAAGGCATGGCCACCCTGGAAACCCTGCTGCACATCTACAACCATGGCCGCGAAGCCGCGACGCGTCTGAAGGTGTTGCTCAGCGCGGCGTTGCTGTCCGGGGTGGTGAAGTGGGTGGACACCTTCATGTGGGCCTTCCCGCGCTGGTCGCCGACGGCCCAGTTGGAGCGCCTGACCTTTACCGCCGACCCTTCGCTGTTGCTGCTGGGGTTTGGCGGCATCATCGGTATTCGCGTTGGCCTGACCTTGCTGCTCGGCGCCTTGCTCGCGTGGGGTGGCCTGGGCCCGTGGCTGTTGGCGCAGAACCTGGTGACGTTGCCGGCCGACAGCAGCGGCCCGCAATTTGCCGCGTTGGTGGAGTGGTTGCTGTGGCCGGGGGTGAGCCTGATGGTGTGTTCCACCTTGGCCTCCTTGGCGATTCGCTTGTGGGCATTACGCACCTCCACCAAGGCCGAAGGCGGCAAGATCTGGACCGTGCCCAAGCCCGGTCCGGCTGCGGGTTTTATCCTGTCGATAGGCTTGGTCGTCAGCCTGCAAGCGTTGTTGTTCGGCATCAACCTGTGGATGGCGCTGCTGACCATTCCCCTGGCGATCTGCCTGGCCGCCGTCGCCGCCCGTGTGGTGGGCGCCACTGGCATTCCGCCGATTGGCGCCATCGGGCAATTGTCCCAACTGAGCTTCGGCATCGTCGCCCCCGGCCAGGTGCCGATCAACCTGATGAGCGCCAACACCGCTGGCGGCTCGGCCGGGCAATGCACGGACTTGATGAACGACTTCAAGGTGGGCAAAGCCATTGGCGCGACGCCGCATAAACAAGTGATCGCGCAGATCCTGGGGATTTTCATTGGCAGTATCGTGGGCGTGTTGGCGTACCTGGCGCTGATTCCGGATCCGCAGTCCATGCTGCTCACCGAAGAATGGCCGGCGCCCGCAGTGGCAACGTGGAAAGCCGTGGCGCAAACCCTGACCCATGGGCTGGAGTCCTTGTCGACGAGCATCCGCTGGGCGATTGCCATCGGCGGCGGGGTAGGTGTGTTGCTGGGCGTGCTCGACAGCCTGTTGCCGGCCCATCGCTCCCGTTACTTGCCGAGCGCCGCCGCGTTGGGGCTGGCCTTTGTCCTGCCGGCCTCGGTGTCGTTGATGATGGCGCTGGGCGCGGTGCTGACCTGGCTGGTGAGCTGCCGTTGGCCGAGTCTCACCGAGCGTTTCGCGATTACCGCCGCAGCGGGGTTGATCGCCGGAGAGAGCATCACCGGCGTCGGGGCGTCGTTATGGCAGATGGTGGGGTAGTCGCACACCCACCGTGCCCGCGTTCACTTATTTGGCAAATGCATACTCGCCACCCTGTTCCAGCGCCTGGCGATACGCCGGTCGCGCCTGGAAACGCTGCACCCACGCCGCCAGGTGCGGGTAGGCCTGCAACTTGCCCTGGGCCTTGGCGATTTCACCGATAAAGCTCATCTGGATATCCGCACCGCTCAGCTCATCACCCAGCAGGTACGGCGTGTGTCCCAGCGCATCGTTCAGATAACCCAGGTAATTGGCCACTTCGGATTCGATACGCGGATGCAACGGCGCCCCGGCCTCACCCAGGCGACCCACATACAGATTGAGCATCAGCGGCAACATGGCCGAACCTTCGGCGAAGTGCAGCCATTGCACGTACTGGTCGTAGTCGGCGCTGGCAGGCTCGGGTTGCAGGCGCCCGTCGCCGTGGCGGCGGATCAGGTAGTCGACGATGGCGCCGGACTCGATCACCACGTTGGCGCCGTCTTCAATCACCGGGGACTTGCCCAGGGCGTTGATCGCCTTGAGTTCAGGCGGGGCGAGGTTGGTCTTCGGGTCGCGCTGGTAGCGCTTGATCTCGTAAGGCAGGCCAAGTTCTTCCAGCAGCCACAGGATGCGCTGCGAGCGTGAGTTGTTGAGGTGGTGAACAATGATCATGGGAACTCCGCTGGGCAAGGGGTGTGTTAGGAGCAGACTGCTGTGCCGCCGTAGAGTGCCCTTAATCGGCGCTAAACGCCTCTTCGATGAAGGCCTCCAAGCCTTTCTCTTCCAGAATCTCCATAGAGAAATGCCCAAAGCGCTTGGGCAGCCAGATAATGCGCCCGCCGGACGGGCTTTGCAGGTTCTCCCGCGGCAACGGCTGGCCGTTTTCATCTTCGGGTTGTACGCCCGACGCGATCAGTTCGTCGTAGGCCAGCTCAATGTCGGGCGTCGAGTAGCAGTGGCGGTAAATCATGCCCTCGCCGTGGGCGTCCAACAGCGCCCGCAAATTGCCGGCAATCGGCTGTACCAGCATGAACCGCTCCTGGCCCATCAGCGCCACGGCGTAGCGCACATGCAGGCCGCCGCGGTCCCAGACGAAGGTCTTGGAGATACGCGCCTTGAGGATCTGCGCGTAGTAGGCGCAGGCCTCTTCAAGGTCGTTGACCAGCACATCGACGTGACTGAATTTCAGTTCCATGGCCTGCCTCCCAATAGCTCGATCAGCGCACGACTTCCAGCGCAGTGTATTGATTCACGTAGTGGAACTGGCTCGACGTCGACTCCAGCGTCAACGCCACTCCCAAATCCTCGATAAACGCTCGCGAGGTCTTGTAGTCGCCCTGGTCGCACTCAAGCTTGATGGCGTCTCCGGTCAGCGAAGCAAACACCTCGCGCGCCGGGAAGCGTTCACCCACCTTGCACACCAATGAGGTGGCGGTAGGTGTGTCGGTGGGCTTGGCGGGCACGTTCAGCATCTGCATGTCTGCGCGCAAGGTTTGGCCAGGGGCCCAACTGCTCGGCGCGTTCAATTCGACGGCGAGGGTTTGCAGCACGCGCCCATCGCCGACGCCGTTCATTTTTGACTTCAGCTGGATCAGGTCGGCCAGCATCAGGCGATCGACGTTGAAGGTGTCGCCGTAGACCTCGTTCTTCTTCAGCAGGCCGCCGTCGGCGGTGAAGGTGACCGAGGTCGGGCTGTCCTGGCTGCCGTCGCCTTTCTTGGACAGGTAGGTGTAGCTCAACCTCTTGAACTTCGGTTGCAACAGTGGCGCGGCAAGGCCTTGGAGCACACTGGCGGGTACCTCGACATCGTTGATGCTGGTTTCGACCACGGTGCGCGGGTAGTCGACCGGCGCGATGTCCGGCCGCAGCCACGCCAGCAGCGCCGCATCGACGCCGCCCTGTACCGAGCAACTGACGCGTGTGTGCTCGCCATCCGGCTCGACGATCAGCACCCGCTCAACGTGGCGCGTGCCCGGTGCCTTGCCGGGTTGCGGCTTGATCGCCTGCCAGTGGTCGTCGACCTTGAGTTCGCTGCGAATATAGGCCCCGTCGATTTTTTGCAGCCGTGCAGGTTGGTCCAGCAGCGGGGCAAGGCGTTGGGCAACTTCGTCGACGCCGCCTTGCACAACAAACCCCCAGTAATAGTAGCGCCCCAACTGATCGAGGTCGGTGGCCTCATCGGCATACGACAACAGCTTCAGGCCCGCAATGGGCGGCGCGCTGACGGGCACTTGGTTGGCGTGGCGGTCGGCACGGTTTCTAACGGCGATCCAGGTGAAGTCCTTGTCCTGCTTGAGCGGCGCATAGGCCTGCCATGCGGCGTGGTGGGTGTTCAGGCGGCTGAAGAACGTTGCGTCGCAGCGGGTGAAGGCCTTGAGTGTGTCGGCGAGCGCGGCGTCGTCGGCGTGGGCGATGGCTGGCAGCAACAGGGCAGACGCGAGGAGCAGGGCGGACGCGGGCGACTTCATAAAACGGGATATCCGTATCGGGGCGGGAGGAGGGTATTATCCAGAGATTGCAGGGTGGCCACTAGCGCTGCAGGCGTACACGCCAATTGCTGCGGTGCGAGGCGCTGTCACGCGGTTGGAAGAAATCAAGGGCAAACAGCCAGTCATGGATAACAAAGCACAACTGATCAGACTTGCGGAACAGGCCTCAGACGATCTGTTCTGCTGGAGCCGTTTTGTCGCCCACACCGAGTTCCTGTGGCACGACACCACTCTGGTAACGGACGCTGCCGGGTGGCAGCGCCAGTGGTTTGAGCTGGAAATCGTCAACGGCTTGGCGTTATCGGCTTGGGAAGAGGACGGTCGGCCGCAGGATTGGTCGGCGCGCTGGCGGGAGGGCTATCAGCGAGAGGCGGTTGAGTTGGTGAATGAATTACTGGCGCTGGTGGGGGGCGCTGCTGATCAGATCCACTGATCATTTTCAGCTGTGCGTTCACCGCCTTCGTGACCGGTATTCAAGATGCCGCGTGGTTCGATCATCATCAGCTTGGCTTCGCCTTCTGCGGCGGTGCGGTGTTCGACGCCACGCGGCACCACATACAGTTCGCCCGCCGCCACGTATACCGGGCCGTCCTGCAGGTCGATACGCAGCGTGCCTTCCAGCACCAGAAAGGCCTCATCGGTTTCCGGGTGCGCGTGCCAGATGAATTCACCCTCGATACGCACCACCTTGAACTGGTAGTCGTTCATTTGCGCGACCACTCTAGGGCTCCACTGCTGATCGATGAGCGAGGCTTTGTGGGTGAGATTTACCGGATGCTGAGCCATGGTGGATCCTTGGATGGGTGAGAAGCCCAAGGCTACCCAAGTAGCGAGTTGGCAGGCTTGTACGATCCTGCAAGCAGAGGCGTCTTGATTCAAGCTTGCCCGATTCTCGTCGATAACCTTCAGGAACCCGCTAATCATGGACCGATTAAATGGCATTCTCCGTCAGCTCCGCCTATCTCCCCCCAGCCAGCACCAGCCTCGCACCGTCCGACCAAAAGCTGGTGCCCCAACCGCTGACGGATGTTGCCAAGGACGCCCTGGCAAACGCAGCGCCAGCCGCCATCTACCATCCCAGTGAAGACACCAGCACCACGGCAAAACCGTTGGAGGTCGTCGACACCTGGGTCGGTCGCTCCGAATCGCCCGAGTACCCTCGATACGCCGAGCTCTTCAGGGCTGCGCACAGCACGCTTAAAGCCTCGTTCCAGGCGTTCCAGGCAACGCTTTCTACCACCGCCCCCGACCTTGCCAGCAAGAAATATGGCTTCACAGTAGACGCTGACGGCAGTCTGAAAGTGCTTAATACCGCCGGCCAGCTCAACAGCTCCGACACCCAGCGGCTCACGGATCTGCTCAACAAATCCCTGGGCCTCAAGACCGCCGCCGTCACGTACCGTGATGCCGCCATCGACATGACAGACGCCAGCTCACCCTGGTCCGGCAGTGCCATGGGCTACTACAGCCTGACCCAGGAAAACTTCGCCAACACCATCGACCTGGCGCCGCTGTTCAAAGACAAGCACAGCCTGGTACCGGCCGAGTTCAGGGACGCAGAGTTTGTGACCCAACTGGCCTACAAAGGCGAACGGGCGACTGAGGCGACGGAAGCGGCGATGTTGGCGCGGCGGGCAGCGCAGCGGTTCAGTACCCAGGCGTGACCCACGCATGCAGGTTTTTTGTAGTGAGCGGGCTTGCCCCGCGCTGCGTCACCACTTATAGGATGTGTGCAATGCCCCGCTGTGCTGATCAACACGCTGTTGTCGTCTTGGCCGCAGCTTCCCATGACGACCTGGAAGATCTGGTCGCCATCAGAATTGAAGCCATGCGCGAGAGTCTCGAACGCGTTGGGCGCTTCGACCCCCGGCGCGCGCGCGAGCGATTTGTCGCGAGGTTCGACGTCCAGAGTACTCGCCGCATAGAAGTAGCGGGCGAGTTGGTCGGTTTTGTGGTGGTCAAAGACCATCAGCGCGAGCTTTTGCTTGAGCACCTTTACGTCATACCAAGCGCTCAGCGGGCCGGAATTGGCGCTTACGTGCTGAATCAGATTTTTAGAGAAGCTGATCAGCTACGTCGCTCCCTCAACGTGGGCGCTCTCAAGGAAAGCGCTGCCAATCGCTTTTATACACGTCATGGTTTCGTGTTCGTGGAGAGCGGTGAGTTCGATAACTACTATGTGCGTGTCAGCGGCTCTTAATGATTGGCCTTCATCCGCCCCAGAATCGCCGTACGCACACACCCCCAGGCGATCACGCCGATAATCAGCACCTCGACCACGCCCACCAGTACATTGAATGAAAACACCCACGGCTGCTCGGCCCAGTAAAAGCTCGCCGAGCCCGAGCGAACACCGCTGACCCGCAGCCGCCCAGTGAACAGCGCGCGCACCAAGCCGACGACATGCGTCAGCTCCAGCACCGCGAAGAATGCACCCAGCAGTGAAAGCAGGGCACGTGCCGCAATGCCGAGCTTATCGGTGGACTCAGCCGCAGGCGTGGGCCCTCTGACTTTGCGCCGCCTGGCGACCTTCGCCGGTGCTGGCGCAGGCCTATAGGGTGCCGGCGTTGCCGACCCCACGACCACCTCAGTGGGCACCGCCACGCCCAGGTAATCGGCCAGTTCACGCAGCCACACATCGGTGCGTTTGCTCCCCGGCACCACCGGCACGTTATCGGTGGTCAACCGTTGCTCGGTGCCGTCGCGCATCACCAGCCACAGCTGGGTATAGGCGGGCTCGGCCTGCGGGCGGCGGCGAAGTTCGAGGTGGTGAGGTTTATCGATGCTGAAGACCGACTGCACACGCTCGCGGCCGCCGAAAAAGTTTCGGGTGCGGCGCTTGCCCTCACCGTTCACTCGCGACAACAGCAACGTCTCGCGGGTGCCGGTGTACACCATCAGCAGCAGGCCAAGGGCGGGAATAAGCAGCAGCAGGAGTACGATCAGCAGCGAACTCAGCGGATCCACCTCTGCCAACTGCGAGCCGCCGTCGGTGAACCAGAACAGCACGAAGGCCAAAGGCAGGATGAACGCCATTGCGCCAGTCAGCAGCACAAACACGCTTTGCACGCCGTTGCGCGAGTGGACGTGCAAGTCATCCTGGGCGGTGCGCTCGAAGCGATGGCCAATCACTATGCAAATCTCCTGATGCGCCTTGAGGGTCAACGGTTGCAGGCATTGGGCGATGTTAACGCCGTGGAGAATACCTTATGCCGAGACAACTGCCTGCTGAGAGGCCGAACACCGCCCCTCACGACGGCAGAGTGTCCGGCGGCTGCCAGCGCGCCGCAATCGGCCCCCACGAATTTATCACCTGTTATGCAATGCGCCTCCTTTCTCGTGGTCTCTACCCTGACTCCGCAAAAGGACAGGCTTCATGTCGATACGCACTGCGCTCTGCCTGCTGACCCTGCCATTGTTCGCAGGCTGCCAGTATTTCCCCCACACCGATTACTTCACGGCCCCTGCAAACGAGCCCAATCCCGCCTGGATACGCATCGTCAACTTCACGCAGCATGCCGACCTGTACCAATACGAAAACGGTAAACGTTCGGGTGGCGTGATTCGCAGCGGGCTGCTTCCGTTCATCCATACCCAGGATCAGGGGATGCCGAAAGCGGGGCAAACCCTCACGTCGGACTATTACGAAACGCAAATCCGGCCCGGCATCGAAACGCACGTGGGCATGTCCTGGGAGGGCGCACGTACGCGATCCTGCTTCGTCACGGCGAAGTTCACGCCCCAGGCTGGGCGCTTTTACCAGTTCAGGCTGACATCAGGTTCATCAGGCACTTGCACGTTGTACCCCTCGCTGATCGAGCGCGACAAAGACGGAGAGGGGTGGCATCTCACGCCAAACTCGCAGGTGACGTACAAGGGCGGAGGGCCGACAGCCAAAACCCATTACAACAACAGCCGCTTTGAGGATCCCGATTACCATCCGCCTGCGGACCTCTATCCCGGCGTTGACGTTTTATAAATAGGTTAACCACGAGATCAATATGGGTTATCACGTCAGCCACAGATACGGTGCCATGAACGCTGATCCTGGCATACACACATTCTCTGAGCTTCTCGCCGAACTGCAAACGCGCGGACAAGATGAGGAGCATGGGCAGGTGTCGGTGACCAACGATGCAGAGTGGTGCATCGCTGTAAACCTGTCGGGCACCGTCACTTTTTGAAAATCTGGAGACCGGTGATCCTCGCCATATGAGGCAAGTGCCGGGGGACAAGATTCTGGAATTGTGGGGGTTATTGGCGGAGGGGGATGTTGCGACTATTGAGCAGGAGCCGTGGGTGGTTGGTTATGGGTGAGTTTATGTGTTCGTTGGGCGATGTGAGTTGAGGTCTTTGGGTTGGCCGGCAGTAGGGACGCGATTCTGCCTTCTCTTAGGCTTTGGTGGCTGGCAGTTATCGGCCGGAAGCGGGCATTGGGTGGCACATGGCGATATATTCCCGGTATAGCAATCTACCTTCATTCACGATACTCGCTAAAGACAATGGTCAGGAAAGACATGAACTTCACCGACGAATTAGTAGCCGCCTTCCCGGCAAGCAATCCGGTACCTCCAGTATTACGCCAGACCATGGAATTCCTGGAAGCATTAGGCTGCGTCCGTCACTATAGGACTGGGGGCCGCTACATGACTTTGCATCCCGAACCTGAATACAACAACAGCGCTATCACCGCCTTTCACGTTCCGGACTCCGCCGATACTGCTCGATGGACGGCCTGCGCAGATCCCAGAGTAAACGAGCGGCTATCAATATTCCTCAGGACTGGTGGCGATGGATCGTGGGCGGGGTTGTGGCTGGACGACCACGATCAGCAGCGAATCGTCCATCTTGGCTCGGGCTCGGGATCAGACATGCTCTGCGTCTTGACTAATAGTACGCAAGACCTGATTCGCTTACTGGCCATCGGTTACAACGAGCACTGCTGGCCAGAGGAGTTTACGAGAACACCGGCCGAACTGCGGGAGCAGCAATACGCAGATGATGACTACCCAGCACCACCTAGGGCATTGCGGACGTACGTGGAACGCACGCTTGGCCTCAGCGTCCCGGCGCGCGCATCAGATCTCATCTTAAGCACAACAAGCATGGACGCGCATGAATCCAGTGATCCTTTCTGGAACTGGCTCAAACAGGTAAGAAATGATTGAAAGGTCCCGTCACGATCTCGACCACCAGAAGGTCAGAGAATCGCAGGATTTTTCATCAAGCCTTGGATTAATTGGCCGCTCGCAACGGGCGTAGACCAGCAAAAAATCGACGTTAGACACGTAATCGCGAGCTGCCTAATCCAAGCTTCGAAGTCATGATAGGGGAAAAATATGGCAGGAGGGAATATCATCTGCGGCACCTTCCAAAGTGCTGACAAATCCGGATCAGCCTTGGAGGCTGTGTTAGAGGCACTCCCGTTGCAGGCTTACGAACTGGTCGAAAATGTTAAACAGCAACTCGATACAGCAGAATTTGTCCTCATAGAGGTTGAACAAGCGAAAAGCTTGCTTCCATTCTTACAGGTCTACCAGGCTCAATTGATCGCTGAGATCGGGCACGATGATTGGGCTCGCGCAACGCAGGAGGAAGAGTCTTCGCTTGAACCTGTCGCGGCAAAGTGGGGATCAGGTAAGGGATGGAGGCTTTACTGTGTACGAGATCTCGTAGGGGCCTGTGAAAATTCGTTGGTAGAGATGGAACCAGTCTGCATCACGTTTAGTTAACTGCTTTCAGCTCGTTTTCACACAACCTGGGCGATAGCAGCCCTTTGCCAAAGGCAGCCATCGACCAACAGCAACTCCTGGGCTTCTCCGCGTTGCGGGTTCAACAAAAGCGAGACCGCTCCGCGAAGACACCCAGGGGTAAAGCATGGCTCTTCGGCCGATGCTTACAGACCGACCGCTATCGGCCAAAAGCGGACGATTGGCGTATGAAAATAGACCTATCACCTTTGGTTAAGAGCGCACCAGATCAAGCACGAAAATGACCACACGTCCTTCTCGGACTGATTTGCTAACAGCGAGCATCTCCCGCAATTTATCCGGTGTTTGAGGTGGCTCCGTACCTCGTGCTGGGTTTCTAAGGAGCTTGTTCGATGGTTGTCGATCGCCAAACCAGAGAACAAGATAGATCCCGCGACCCTCAGCCCGCCAATCTCGCGTATAGAGTCTATCTAGCTGCTTATCTGCGCCGCTCCAAAGTTCCGAGTGCCACTGCCCTTTCACTTCAATCGGTATCCGCATAGCGCCCGCTGAGCAGGCGATATCAACCTCCTTGTCGGCGGCGACATGCGCCTCAGGATCAAAAATGACTCCCGTCGCCCCCTGGCGAAAAAGCCCCAGCAGATGATCTCGGCAGCGCTCCTCCGCGAATGGCACACTATTTTCGTCATAGAAGCCGCGCCAAGATTCGGCATCGTCACTTCTGATCTTTGCTTGGACGATTGAAAGCTCTTCAAGCACGAGTGTCTGCAGATCGGCAGCTGACACTGGCAGGAGATTACGTGAAATTGCGTTGATCTCTTTTAAAGAAGCAGGAGCATAGGCCGCCTCGACAAAGATTCGCGCTTGCTCGGCGATAACAACTTTGACCGACTCGGTATAACCGTCGGCCGGGGAGCGCCCTAAGCGTTGCAACGCATCAATCGCGCCCTCGCTGGAGTCGTTGCCCAGACGATGAATGAGATGAAGAATATAGTTGCTTGCATCCCAAGGGTTGGTATCGCCCCCCGAAGGTCCACTGGGACGATCCACCATTGGCCAGATTGGTCGAAAGGTCGTGATGACCCACTCAAGCTGCGCAAGACTGAGAGCAACACTAATGCCCTCGCCAAAACGTCCACCTGTGCGATACCGCAAATGCCAGAGCAACTCAGGCTCGATAGTGGAAGCATCAAGCCGCGCTACGGCAGACTCAAAATCGACGATAAAACCGATAGCATCCCAATTTCGCCGTCGCCCATTATCGGTCAGCCCTACGCGAGCAGTGGCTGCGCGACGTAACGTCTCAAATCGCCCTGAACGGATAAGCCGATCAAGCAATTCTGCTTCAGGTCCAAGCGGAATATCTGGAAAGCGCTCTATCCATTCTGAAGCCAGGTCAGTAGCCTGCTCAGCATGACTTTCGTCTCGCATAAGGACATGGAGGCCGTCTACCAATTCACACCGAGCCTGAAGTTGAGGCTCATGGTAGAGCCGCATAGCCTCCTTCCAGACGCCGCGGACCTCTATAGCGGAATCGACCGCCTCTCTGAGTCCAGCAATTCCAGCATGACTGTCAATGCTGGTACGACGCAGCTCAAAGAGTCCCGCCATCAGACGCTCATCATTGAGATCATCGAACCCTATGCCCTTCCTGAGGCGCTCGGCGAGTGCGGCAACGATAACGTAGCTAGCTTCGTAGATTCTGCCCTGAGCAAGGCCATCCGCAATTTTCTCTGCAGTAGGAATGGGTGGATCAAGTGCCAGAAAAGCTTCGAACCCCACATGTGCAACGTCGGCGATATCCTCTCCAAGCCATTGAGAAACCCGATTATGGGCAGGCACATCCTCTCCAATATCGTTGAAGAGGTTGAGATAAGCCTTAGCGGGATCGACGATTGTGCTGTAGGCACCTAACCGCATTTGATCGATACAAGTCGCATATTGTTTCCGATGTCCTGCATGCACCGCAGCTTGTTTTACTCGACGAATACGCCCGCTTTCAGCCTGCCTGATTTCCCATTCGTGTAAGACAGGCGTTGCAAGCTTATCGACCCACTCCAATAGATCAGGGCTGTGTGCTGCGAAGGCCCTGGCGGCTGCGCGAACCTCTACACCTATTTCTTCGCCATGTGGGGTGAGCTGGACCAAATCACGCCAGCGTTCATCGCTATGATCGAGCGGATCCAGCGCATCAAGTAATACGATTACGTCGGCGGCCGTAGGAGCGAAACCATGTGACCGTTCGTTCAGCCGCCAAGCTTGTTGCCAGGGGGTGTGATCACTGGGTAGCTCGAGAAGTACATAACGTTGCATGGCCTGCCGAAAGCGATCATCGCTTCGGATGAAGGCGTCTAGCTGCTGACGAGATTCGCGCTGATACCCGACACTAGAGTCAAATGGTTCTAGCCACGACCAAAGCTTGTCGGTAGTGACGCCTCCGGCCGCCACACCGCGTCCGATCAAGTGATATGCAAAATCGGTTAAGGTGTCATTCCCTGGACGTTCGTAGCGTTTACCAAGCCTTTTTGCCGCTACAGCTAATCGGTCCAGAACACCTTCGATCTTAGACTCCGGAAGATTTCTTTCCAGGCCCATCAAGACGCCAATCGTACGACCGCCCTTTAGAGCATATCCAACCACAAGGTCGACAATCAGCTCATCATCGATCTGTTCGTACCCAATATCCTCTACCAGCTCGACGGCCAGTCGAATCGAAAGCTCACCTTCATATCCGTGCAAAGTGCGGAGAATGGCCGTCCAATCACTCTCGTCATCTTGCTCGACAAGCGCCTCACCTGCTGCTCTCCGGCACGCGAAAGTCGCCTGTGGGTCGAGAACTAGACCTCTTAAGTCATCTGCTAACTCTGTCGCGATTTTTTGTCCCTTGATCGCTTCGAGTACTAGAAGACGAAGGCTGAACGGTGTTTGAGCTGCAGTGATCAGTCGGCGTATGTCTTCGATGAGCTCAAGCTGAGCGATTCCACCAACCGAGTAAGCTCCCCAATCGCGAAAACGAGGGTTGTCCGTTGCAAGTATTTCCAGCGCTGCAATAAGAGAACGAGCCTGTTCAACCGCTAGATCGTCTGCATCACCGTATTCGACGATGCCCATTGGATCGGCGGTGATCACCGCTTGGGCAAGTGCTGGATCACGAGCAAGCCAGGCATGAATGCCACGTAGACTTGCCGGCACGAGTCCATGGCTGTGAAACATTGACAGAAGGCGCCTACGTTTTGGCGGAGTATCAGCCTGTTTTGCAAGCCACCGGGCTCCAAGATACTCGCCGACACGGCGATGCAGATAGCTGAAACGATCGGCCCCGTCTGCTTTAAAAAGCCGCGAGGCTAGCATGGCCCCTATGTACTCTCCTTGAGGGAGGCGAGAAATGTCGGTGAGCTGCAACTCGCCTTCAGCAGCACTCGCCGCAGAGGTTCGAACGATGGCTTCACTACCAGTAAGAATCAGGCCAGCAAATGCGGCACCTGCGGCCTCAAGCGCTATCTCTCGCGCAAGCTGACTGTCGGCTTTAGCATCCCGATGCTCCACCCGCAAAACCTCGACTGCTCGCTCGAAAAGCTCACTACGTGTATCAGGCAGTTTTCCCTTCTCGGCAATACTGGTGATGAGTTCAAGAGTCTGTGGATTGCCAAGTAACCCGTTGAGCCCGCGTGCGTTGAAATGCTCGACCACTTCCTTAGCGGTCTCGCCTCCAAGCGACGCACTTAGAAAGATTGCCGCGTCGTCATTATTAAAGGGTTCAAGATGCAGCTCAAGAGGCCCCTCTGAGTACTGCTCGCGAATAGCCTCTAAACCAGTGGCGCTGCGCCAATCTGCGACACGACACGATAGAACGAAGTGAGGACAGCCGAGTTTACCGAGCTGTCGTAAAACGAGATCCACTGCATCGCCGTCTCTTTGGGAACTCACTTCATCGAGTGCGTCAATCACTAAAGTCTGGGCATCGCCCAGAAGTGTTTTCGGATCGTGACGATTAATCAGTTGGCGAGCAGTGCAGCGTGCATAACTTGGAAAGGTGGCAAGCCACTCAAGCAGATGCGACTTTCCCATTCCGGCTTCGCCGAGAATAACTAACGGCTCGGCTCGTTTGAGCAGGTCCGCCTGAGACAATTCGACTCGGCCGTTTGGGGCATCGTACCAAAGGGTTCGTTCGATGATCTCGTGCACCATCAATTTTGCGCTTGCACTCATGTCTGAGCCTCATCTGGAGCCTGCTTAATCAGCGGATACTAGCTTGATGAAATGTATAATGCCTCTGGGCGAATGGACTATCGCGCATAGCCGTTCCCTGATCGGAAGCGGCCCGTAGCTATCGGCTGCAATCGGCCAGAAGTGGACGATCACCTAAGGGTGGGCCGCAGCCAAAAGCCCCGAGGACAAACAAGCGCCTCTCCTATTGCTGTATAAATCCGTCAGCCGCGAACGGACCGTTTCTTCCAGTCCAGATGTAGCATCTCTATGAAGCACATATTTCGAAAGGGCCAAAATATTATAATAAAGAGTGCTACATGGTGTGGGATTCATCACTTACTTCTAAAAGAATAGATTTCTCTTGATTTTTAATGTTGGAGAGACTGCCTAGCAATTCTCGATGCTCCTTTTCAAGCTTTTCAATCGAGCGGTCTGCGGAGACCAAACTTTTTCTAAACACTTCCATGTTTTCGGAGTTTATACGACTGCCATCTGTAGAGCTTTGTTGAAGAATGGCTCGAACTCCACTCTGTCTAGAAATTGCATCATCTAAATAGATTCGAACGTCATTAAGTCGAGCCACTACCGCCTCTTTCTCTTCAGACAATATATCCAGTCTGCGGCTAAGATTATGTCGCCACGCAGGAGAGGTAGCGTCTGTACCGTTCATAATGTTACTGGATGGCCAATGAACGTTCAAAAGCTGGTCAAATACAGACACCTCCGAATCTTCAACGCGGACATCACGAATTTCATTAACTGCTTGCTGTGACGTCTCTTGCTGCAAGTACATATTGGCTCTCTCAAGAAAGCGATCAGGAGGGTACATGTAAAACGACTTTCCGGTCAAAGATAGAAACTCCTCTATTAGTTGAGGTTGAGGCCCTATAGTTTTGCCATTAAATAACAGCCACCAATCTTCTTTCACATCCCCAGTAATGAAGATCACGGGTTTTTCGTCGGCTTTCGATTTATCAATTAACTGCAACCAAACTATATAGTCTCCATAAGGCTTGCAAACGTCCAAAAACAAAGCGGAATTTCCTCCTTTTTTAATGTCACAGTATCCAGGAGGGGTTCTTTCTTCATACCGAGCCTTTCCTTTCAATATGATTTCTTCAGTTTTTTCTTTTGTAAAACTCTCCCCCACCTTATCTACAAGCAACTTCTCAAGCTGATCCTTTATTTCATCATTATTAATACGCTTTTCGTGAATTGACTTATTTTCATTTAGCTCAGCGACAAGCGTTTCAAATATTCCAATACTTGAAGCTAATGTATCTTTCGAAACAAACGGATGCTGATTGTTATTTTCAAGACTTTTTCTTAGTGCTTCTATTTTTTTTATTGCGTCATCGTATATCTTTGACTGCTCACCAATCACGACCAGTCTATTATTTAAATATTCATAAGCAACTTGATTTGGAATCCAAAGGCGATCTGCAAGGGCATTGAATACCTGTAATAACTCGGAGCGAGTTGAATCGGAATATCTATACAAGCTGAGTAAGACATTTGCATCCAAAACAAAAATGCATTCATCCCATAATTTCTCAATATCAGATAGTCCATTGGCAAAGAAACCAGGAAACTCTCTTTTCATTCTGCACCTCAAAAATTAATAAACGTCAGCATTACGATTGAGAAACAGCACCGAAATTTCTAATGTGCCACCATTTATTTAAAGTCGGAAACGGCTAGCAAATCTCACCTATCCCGATGAAAAATTTCGACAAGATGCAAAATGTAATCCTTCCGTCCGCTTATGTCCGATTGATACCTACCTTGATCGGCAATAAACGGACGACTCGGTTAAAAGCAGTTGATTTCTAAAGAGAAACTAGCAAGTTTCCAAGGGTGCTGTAAATCATATCGTGCAGTTTGCGGCTCGTTCCGATCGCTCGATAAAATACAGCAGTGCAGGGGCACATTAACTTTTTAGAGAGAAAAGCATCACATATCGAAGCCGCTTTTCTGAAGGTACCCTATGAGCTCGGATACTCGAATGAAAGTATTTTTTCCATTCGGGTTACCTTCAGCTCCTTTGGCGGCTACCCCTACCACATGATAACTTGAGTTAATGACTGCCCCGCCGCTGTTTCCTGCGTACAAGGTTTTGTCAACCTCGCTGTGTTGGACGTCATGTAGTGGGTATTTGTTTGTGATGCGGCATTTCAGAATGCCTACGTGAAAACCAGTCTTGTGATTAGGGAACCCCAAAACAGCTACTCGATCACCTATGTTCGGCTCTTTTGTCACCTCAAGGGTGAAGTGCTCTAGGTCGTCGGGAGCATTTTTAATTTTGAGCACGGCCAGATCAAGATACTTGTTTCGAATGATGACCTGTGCCTCATATACTCCTTCGTCTTCACCAACGCGATAAACTAAGCACTCATCATACTCATGCCGTCTCTCTTTGGTTTGGTAGCTAAGATTGTGCTCACAAGTGACAATCAATCCGCCCTGTATCATAAAGGCAGTGCCTTGGATTTGAACAAGGTTGTCTTCTATCCTTTCTGATATTTCGGTAACCCAGCACTTTGTTTTAATAAACTCCCCGACCTTGAAGTTGTCCGAGTCTTCAGTTGTTGCAATCGGTGCATTCGGGACTTTAGACCTGATCGGAAGCATATTGTATCGTTGTGCAAGTCTTCGGTAGACTACTGAGCTTTCTCCAACGACCTGCTTTATGAATAACAAGCGACCTTGGAGGTGCGACTCCAAAACGCCTGAGCTATTTGGGTTCTTTTGCTTGTAAATAGCATTGGCCGCCTCTACCCCATTCTTTTCTAGGGAGTGGATTAATGCTGCTGTTTTTCTAATGTAAGGGCGGGGAACATTTGGTTTCTGGTTAGTAACCAGCCCCGTAACAGTTCGCCGCTCGCCAGGGCCTTGCAGTCTCACCTTATCGAAATTAATAGTGAATCCGTGCTGTCGCACCAACGATTGGAGTTCTTGTCCTGTCCGGCTGTAATAGTGATTTGGCTTACCATTGGAAATACTATATTCCACCACTCCAGGAGGAAGAAACTCAGCTGGACAATAGAATGAAAGTGTTATGTCGTCAGCATATCTGGTATAAACAGCTCTGTTTCTTTTGGCTAGCGAATACAAATCGCGATCTAAGCTAGCGCAAAGCATATTTGAAAGTATTGGAGAGCTCGGTGCACCTTGGGGAAGAATCCCGTTAATTGTAGCGAGGTGAGCTATAACGGTCGCTGTTTCGGGCGTGAGAGAATACGGTTTAGATATAAGCATTCCGCGAATGCGAGCGAAGGTAATAGTGCCAAAAAAATTCTCCAAATCAATATTGAAGACATATGGTTTTCGGCAATGTGGATATGCGTTCGAGACAATAGACCCCCCGTCCAGAAATGCCTTGACCGGCTCGCGCGGCTTGTAAATTTTCTTAAGCAGAGAAGCCAGTCGAGATTGAAGGGTTTTCAACTTGTCGGATGGAGCCAAAATCCTGCGCTTTCCTCCGTTCTTCTTAGGGATATCAAAGGCTAAATAATGGCGTTGCCTATCCCCGCGATAGTAAAGACGCTTAATCTTTCCATAATCCGTGCCAAGAAGCTGTGCAAGCTCTGCTGGGGATGTTGACGGACTCAGAGATAAAAAGTTGAGGAAGAAGCCTCCATTCATATTTCACCATATTCCTTTAAGCATAACGTCGCAGAGTTGCTCAGTGCCGTTGCTTGTGGCTTTTTTGAATCGGGTCGCATTTGAACAACCCTATTTAATACCTGAATGGAGGCCAGGCGACAGTACGTCAAAATTTTAACAGTGGCAAGCCACGGGCTATCATTTTTGGCATGTGCGCTTTTTTAGATAGTGCTGAACTCTTTCAGCTTCCGCATTGCTTCAAGGGGGCCCGAGGACCCACAATCAATTTGGATTGCGCCAATTGGTAGATACCTCCGAATGGCCGTTCGTGGCCGAAAGCAGACCCTTAGCGGTTAAAAGTTTACCATGTGCGCTCGGTAGTGATTTCACTCCTTACCGCCTCGCCGTCTAGGTCGCGGGCATGATCATTTGCCCAATCCATCAAAACCTGAATCGCCGAATCGTTGCATATGCCTTACAACGACACGGCGAGTGCTCACGCTGCGAGTGAAGGCCCCGGTATCAGCCGGCGCAAGGCATTTCGCGGTCGAGCAGTTTGGCGGTCAGCAGCACGCCCAATTCACTCAGTTGGTGAATCGCCAGCGCAATGTCGCGGTGTTTGCCGTTGAGGTCTTCGGACAGGTCGAGCAGCAAGGTGCTGACGGAGGTGAAGGTCTCGTAGCTGTTGGTGATGAGGGTTTCGTTGCTGGCGTCGGGGGTGACGGTGAAGAGGGTGGTTGAATCCGGTGTGACGTTGAGCATAAAGATATCCTGAATTGGGCCGCCACTTCCCGCTACTAAACGGTGGGTGGCAGCTGTACGCAGGTTAGTAGACCGGTGGATATCTAAAGCCGGCGCGCCCGAAGGCGCCCTGCGTACAGCCACCATCAAGTACAGACGCGATGTCTAATTGATGACGCTCATGCACTTATAGATACCAAACTCAGGCTACTAAACCCGATCACCGAGATGTCGGCGACCGGGCAACCTTAAAGACGGCCACCCAAGCGCACAAGCCGGCGGATTCTGACGCAAGCGTAGGCAATGGAGCAAGGCGATGTCGCTTGTTATTCGTCTGTGTGGCTGATGGTGTTGGGGCCGCTGCGCAGCCCAGCGGGAGCAAGCTCCCTCGCCACAGGGCAGGCTCCCTTGTCACAGAGGGATCAGTTTAGTGAGCCCTCTGCGCGTTTCTTGGCACGCAGTGCCAGGCAGCGGTCGTATTCGAGGGTGAAGGCTTGGTTGGGGGTGTCGTTGGCGTGGGTCAGGCGCACGACGCGGATGGTGCTGCGCATGTCTTCGGCATCCTGGCCTTTGAGGCCTCTCATATCCACCAGGACTTGCTCGGCGCGTTCGATGGACATCCCTTGGTTGTTGGCGTCGGTGGCCACTTTGTTCATGGCGGCGTATTTGTAGCAGAAGTGCACGTCTTCGTTTTGTTGGTTGTCCCGGTTCACTTGTTCGGGCGTGCGGGCGGCCAGGGCTTGTTGGCGGGTTTGTTCGGCGCGTTGGGCCTTGAGGCGTTTTTCTTCGCGCACGGCGGCCTGGTCGGCGAGGATTTTTGCGTCGCGGGCGTCTTCGGCGGCTTGGTAGGCTTTGTCCTGCTCGGCTTTGCGTGCGAAGGCCTTGCGGTCGATTTCTGCGCGGCGGGCGTCTTCGGCGTTTTGTTCGGCGTTGGCCTGTATGCGGTGCTGGCTCAGACGGGCGGTGCTGGCGATGTAGGGCTGCGCTTTTTGCAGGGCTTCCAGGAATTCTTTGAAGGCGGCGGTTTGTTTGCGTGACGGCGAGGCTTCGCACATCTTCATCAGCACGCCCAGGTCTTGCGCCAGGAAGTGCTTGGACACATCGACCAGTTGGGCGTGGAGCGCGGGGTCGTTGCGGGGGATGACGATGTCGGGGGCCATGATGCGCAATAGGTTGGCGACGGTGGACGGGTACAGAAAGGTGCTGGCCACTGCGCAGGTGTCGGCCGTGGCGCTGAAGTTTTTGCGCTGGATCTGCTCGATGGCCGCGGCGCGGTAGGTGTCGATGTTTTTCAGGTGCAGAGTGTCGGCGTTGTACAGGGCGACGGGCACGCCCATGTCTTTTTCCAGGATCTCGGCGTAGACGCGTGAAAGCTGGTGCAGGGTTTCAAAGTTGTCGCCTTCGCTGCTGGTCGACACCAGCGCGGCGTAGCGGTACTTGCTGGCGTCGGTAAGGTTGGTTTTCAGGATGCCAAAGTTGTTGTTGTCCGAACTGTACAGGCCAGCACTGGCAGCGCTCGGCAGGAGCGAGATCAGCAGCAGGCTGGCGGCGAGCAGTGTTTTGAGTGGCGGCATTGCCTGTCCCTGGTCTTGATTGAATGAGGTGTGCGGGCATGCGCGGTGAAGCGGTGCCGGGCGCTGCATGATAGTGAAATGCCATTACGAGCGCATCTGGAGTTTCAAACCGGTTCACTCGCAAACGCCCCGTTGCAGGGCATATCGGTCTACCATGCCACCCCTCGGCAGTGGTTCCACGCGCTACCGATCTCTCTCTTGCAAGGTATCGCCCATGTCCATCGACCAAATCAGCCTGCCCAAGGGCGTCGGCCCGCACGCCACCAAGCTGCTCGACGCCATCACCGGCGCAGCCACCCATGAAGAACTCAACCGCGCAGGCGGCAAGGCAGAAGGCTTTGTGTTGGGGCTGGAAGCGTCCAAGGCGATCAAGAGCCAAATCGCTGAGTCGCTGTATGTGGCTTATGACGATGCCGCGAGTCATCGCGCCAGTGAGTTGAAGGGCTGATTAAATCAGGGATCCCCATGACCTTGACCGTCGACACCTTGCTCCACCTGGCCATGGCCAACCCCATCAATGCTGAAATGACCAAGCGCCTGCCCGACCTCGGTGTGGAGCAGTGCATGCTCACGGCGGGGTGTCTGTTCCAGGCGGTGTGGAATCACCAGTGCAATCTTCCTGCCGCGCAGGGCGTAAAGGACTACGACGTTTTCTACTTCGACACCGACTTGTCCTACGAGGCTGAGGACGCGGTGATTCGTAGGGCCGAGCGGTTGTTCCAGGATTTGGGCGTGAATGTGGAGGTCAGGAACCAGGCGCGGGTTCACCTCTGGTATGGGCAGCGGTTTGGCCGACCTTACCCGCAGCTGCACTCGGCTAAACAGGGGGTTGATCGTTATCTGGTGGCCGGCACGTGCATCGGCTTGGAGATCGCCACTGGCGAGGTGTATGCGCCCTATGGGTTGGCGGATGTAGAACAGGGACTGTTGCGGATCAATCCACTGCATTCGGAACCGGCGTTGTTTGCGCAGAAGGCCAGGAGTTATCAGGCGCGGTGGCCGTGGCTAAGGATTGTTGAGCCTGGCTCAGCCGACGCCCACGCTTAGTAACCATCCCAGTCCACCGCTGGCGATCACCACCAACCACGGCGGAAGCCTCCAAACCATCAGCGCGACCAGTGCAAGCACCGCCAGGCCGATGTCATAGGTGGTGTAGATCGCGCTGGTCAACACCGGGTGGTACAGCGCGGCCAGTAACAAACCCACCACGCCTGTATTCACGCCCGCCAACGCGGCTTGGGTGCGCGGGCTACGGCGCAGGGTTTCCCAGAACGGCAAGGCGCCGAACACCAGTAAAAACGCGGGTGCGAAGATTGCCAGGAGGCAGATCAGGCCGCCCAGCCAGCCGTTGGGCGGCGAGTACATCGCGGCGCCGAGGAACGCGGCGAAGGTGAACAAGGGGCCGGGCACGGCTTGAGCGGCGCCGTAGCCGGCGAGGAACAAGTCGTTGCTGATCCAGTGCGGCGCCACCACTTCTGCTTGCAACAATGGCAGTACCACGTGGCCGCCACCGAATACCAATGCGCCGCTGCGGTAAAAGGCGTCCACCAGCGCCAGGCTGCGATTGGGCAGCAGTTGGGCCAGCAGCAGCAACCCCACCAGCAACAACACAAACAGCAGTAGCCACAGGGCGCCGGTGCGGCGGCGGATCGGCATGGGCAGCGCTTCGTGTTCGGTGTTCGGCGTGGGCGTCAAGAACAGCAGGCCGGCAAGGCCGACGACGGCAATCGCGCCGACCTGGCCCCACGCGGACGTCGTCAACAGCGCCACGCACGCAGCTATCAGCATCAGGCTTACGCGCGCCAGGCCCCGGCACAGGGTGCGCGCCATGCCCCACACGGCTTGGGCGACCACGGCCACGGCGACCACTTTAAGGCCGTGCAGCACGCCGGTTGGCAGGGCTTCGCTGTGCTGGGCAATGCCCAAGGCAAATACGATCAGCAGCAAGGCAGACGGCAGCGTGAACCCGGCCCACGCTGCCAGTGCTCCGCCGTAACCTGCCCGTTGCAGGCCCAGCGCGATGCCGACCTGGCTGCTGGCCGGGCCGGGTAAAAATTGGCAGAGTGCGACCAGGTCTGCGTAGCTGCGTTCGCTCAACCAGTGGCGCCGGGTGACGAACTCGTCACGAAAATAGCCCAGGTGCGCGATGGGGCCGCCGAAGGAGGTGAGGCCCAGGCGCAGGAAGACAAGGAACACCGACCAGGGGCTGTCAGGGTGATGGGTGGGGGGGATGGCCACGGTCGAGATTCCACATTTGATCATCGGGTAAGGCGCAGACCCTACCCAGTTTTCATGACGCCCAGCGCCATTTTTGGGGTATTCATTGAATTTATGCGCAGCAGTTTGAGTCATTCAAGCATAGCGTTGCTTTATTCCCTCCGAACTCAAGGACCGACCATGACCTTCTTCATCTTCCTGCTCGCCTGCGCCGCCGCCGCCAGCACCGGCGTGATCTTCAAGCCCGGTGCCTGGTATGAATCCCTCGTAAAACCCAGCTTCACCCCGCCCAATTGGCTGTTCCCAGTCGCGTGGACGATCATCTACCTGCTGCTGGCCTGGGCCGGTTACCGCCTGAGCCTGATCCCCGGCAGCCAAATGGTGCTGGCGCTGTGGGCCGCGCAGATCGCGTTGAATACGTTGTGGACGCCGGTGTTTTTCGGCGCCCATCGCCTGCTTGCCGGGATGGTGATCATCGTGTTGCTGTGGGTCACCGTGGCGGCCATGGTGGTGCTGGCGGTGCGCCTGGATTTGATCACCGGCTTGATCCTGTTCCCGTACCTGGCGTGGCTGTGTGTCGCGGCGGCGTTGAATTTCTCGATCCTGCGCAATAACCGCTGATGGCTTATCAACCTTGGCCGGCCAGCGAGCCGGAACTGGCCCAGATGCGCCGCTTCAATCAAAAGCTTGCCTGGATGCCGCGCTTTAAGATCCGCAACCGGGTGACACCGCGCTTGATCCAGGCGCTGTTGCGCGTGAGCCAGAAGGTCAGGCGCGCAACGCCCGCTGAAAGCCGGACCGTGGACGGCGTACCCGTGCGTATCCTGCGGCCCGTCGGCAAGCCCAAGGGCGTGGTGCTGGATATCCACGGCGGCGGCTGGGTGATCGGCAATGCGCAGATGGATGACGACCTCAACCTCGGCATGGTCAACGCCTGCGACGTGGCGGTGGTGTCGGTGGATTATCGGCTGGCGGTGGACACACCGGTTGAGGGGTTGATGGAGGATTGCCTGACGGCGGCGCGTTGGTTGCTCAGCGACGATGAGTTCAAGAACCTGCCCGTTATCGTCGTGGGCGAGTCGGCCGGCGGGCATTTGGCGGCAGCCACGTTGCTGGCGCTCAAGCAATGGCCCGCGCTGCTCCAGCGTGTGAGCGGCGCGGTGCTGTATTACGGCGTTTATGATTTGACCGGTACGCCGAGTGTACGCAGCGCCGGGCCGGAGACCTTATTGCTGGATGGGCCGGGCATGGTTGAGGCCCTGCGCATGCTGACGCCGGGGATCAGCGATGACGAGCGCAGGCAACCGCCGTTGTCACCTCTGTATGGCGACTTCGACGACCTGCCTCCGGCATTGATGTTTGTGGGGGAGCTGGACCCGCTCAAAGACGACACGCTATTGATTGCGCAGCGCTGGCCCCAGGCCGAGGCCCATCTGCTGCCGGAATCGGCCCATGGGTTTATCCATTTTCCGGTGGCGATGGGGGAGGCGGTGTTGGCGTACAGCCGCAAGTGGATGACTGAGCGCATCGATGGCAAGCGGACAACCTTGTTTATGCCGCTTTAACGATTGCCCTCAACCTCTGCGTCGGACCGGCCTGTTGGGGTGAGCAAGCCTGTTGTGGTGAGCGGGCTTATTTGGGGTGAGCCGGTTTTTGTGTGGTGAGCGGGCTTGTTGTGGTGAGCGGGCTTGCCCCGCGCTGGGCTGCGAAGCAGCCCTAAAACCAGGCAACTCGGTTTGTCTGGAAAAGCGGGGGTGGTTCTGATGGGTCTGCTTCGCAGCCCAGCGCGGGGCAAGCCCGCTCACCACAAGTATCACCCAGGCTCAGTAGCCGAGTGGTGCACCTCAGAGCGCAGGGTAGTCGATGTAACCCTCGGCACCTGGCGCGTAGAAGGTGTCTTTGTCGGGCACATTCAAGTCGGCACCGCTGCGAAAACGCGCTGGCAGGTCCGGGTTGGCCAGGAACGCGTTACCAAAAACCGCCGCATCGGCATTGCCTTCGGCGATCAAGCTGTCGGCGCTGTCCCGAGTCAGCCCGCTGCCCACCAAATAGCGGCCATCGAACAACGGGCGCAGCGCGGCGTGGTAGTCAAAGCCCGCCCCGAACAGCGCCACATGCAGGTAGGCCAACTTCAGCCCGCGCAGTTGCGTGACCAGATAGGTGTAGGTTTCCTGCGGGTTGGCATCGCTGATGTCGTTGAAGTTCATCTCGGGGGAAATCTTGATGCCCACGCGATCAGCGCCCACTTCATCGGCCATCGCCTTGAGGACTTCCAGCACGAAGCGGCTACGGTTTTCCACCGAACCGCCGTACTGATCGTCGCGTTGGTTGCTGCCGCTGGAGAGAAATTGCTCGGGCAGGTAACCGGAGGCGGCGTGCAACTCCACACCGTCAAAGCCAGCCTCGATTGCCCGGCGTGCGGCCTGGCGGTAGCTGTCGACCACGCCACCGATCTGCGCCACGCTCATTGCTTGGGGCGTGACGAAATCCTGCAGGCCGGTCGCGGTCCAGGTCTGGCCCGCCGGTTTGATCGCCGAGGGGGCCAGCGGCAGCCCACCGTCAGCCAACAACGAGGGGTGAGACACCCGTCCGCAATGCATCAGTTGCATGAAAATGTGGCCACCTTGGGCATGTACGGCGTCGGTGACGGATTTCCAGGCGGCCACCTGTGCGGCGGTTTCGATGCCTGGGGTGCGCGCATACCCTTTGCCCGATGCGTCGGGGAACACACCCTCGGAGATGATCAAACCGGCTGTGGCGCGCTGCGCATAATAGGTGGTCACCAGGTCGGAAGGCACACCGGCGTCGTCGGCGCGCGAGCGGGTCATTGGCGCCATGACCAGGCGATTGGCGAGGGTGTAGCGACCGAGGGCAAGGGGAGAAAAAAGAGCATTCATGGCGGTGTTCCTCATCAGTGATGGGGTTATGATTGATCAATCCGATTTCGGGATAAATGGCTCAAACGCGAAATGACTAATCCACTGATGGGATAATGTTGTGGAATTTCTCAACGATATGGCGCTGTTTGTCGAGGTGGTGAAGGCTCGCAGTTTCAGCCGTGCGGCCGAGACCCTGGGCATGCCGAACTCGACGCTGTCCCGGCGCATCAGCGAGCTGGAAAAAGGCATCGGCCTGCGGCTGTTGCACCGCACCACGCGCAAGATCGAGCCCACCGAGACTGGCCAACTGTACTTTGAGCGCTGCAAGCGCATTGTCGATGAGGCCCGCCTGGCCCATGAGCAACTCGGCGAAATGCTCGCCCAGCCCAACGGCGTGCTGCGCGCCTCGTTGCCGGTGGATTTCGCGATGGTCTACCTGGCGCCGTTGATTGCCGAATTTTCCCGGCTGTATCCGGGTATCACCTTCGAACTCGATTTAACGCCACGCCAGGCCGACCTGATCAGTGATCCGGTGGACGTGGTCATTCGCATGGGCGAGCCCGCCAATTCCAATCTGATCGCACGCAAACTCGCGAACATGCGCCGAGCGCTGTACGCCTCGCCCCAGTACCTGGAACGCGCTGGCCTGCCTGCGCAGCCCGCAGACCTGGCGCATCACGAATGTTTGCGCATGCGCGGTTCAAGGGCGCATCAATGGGGCTTGGTGTCGGGTGTGGATAAGGTGGAAGTCGACGTAAGCGGGCGGTTTGAACTCAACAGCGTAGGCATGCTCCGGCGGCTGGCCGCATTGGACCTGGGCATTGCGCTGCTGCCTGAGGGCATTGCCGAACAGGATGTGGCCAGCGGCATACTGCGTAGAGTGTTGCCCGATTGGCATGGCACATCGGTGCCTGTCTATGCGCTCACCGAAACCCGCCTGCTGCCGGCGAAGACTCAACGGTTTATCGATTTTTTGCGCGACAGGCTGGAGGATGCGTGACAGGCCCGGTAACTTTCTGCACTACCAACGAATGGGTGAATGATGAATATTCAGACGGTCACCGTTGCCGAGATTCCGCCAGGGGTTTGAGATTGTGGATGTCGAGGACGATCCGGTGTGGTGCACGACGCCTATGCAGCGGTATTTATAGGGCTGTGGTGAGCGGGCCTGCTGTGGTCACAGGGATTGTTGTGGTCACCGGGCCTGTTGTGGTGAGCGGGCTTTTTGTGGTGAGCGGGCTTGCCGCGCTGGGCTGCGAAGCAGCCCCCAACCAAACGCTGAGGTTTTGCTGAAGAATCTTGGCGGTCTTATTGGGGCTGCTTCGCAGCCCAGCGCGGGGCAAGCCCGCTCACCACAGAGAGCTCACATGCCACTAAGAACTCACCTGCCCCAAAGCACTCACATGTCACAAAGAACTCATGTGCCACAGCAGGCCAAGGTGTCACAAAGGACTCATCAGCCACAACAATCCTAGTGACTCAGTTGGAGCGCAACCGCAATATCTGCGCCCCATCAAACGGGTCGGTCAGGTAGTGTCCCTGCACCCCAAACGTGTCCTGCAAGCGTTGCGGCGTCAGCACCTGCAGCGGTGTGCCCAACGCCACCAAACACCCGCGATCCAGCACGGCCAAGCGATCACAGGTCAGCGCCTGGTTAAGATCATGCAGCGCAATCAATGTCGTCACCGGCAACCCCTGCACGCCCTTCAGGATCGCCAGTTGATGCTGGATATCCAAGTGATTGGTCGGCTCATCCAGCAACAGGATCTGCGGCCGTTGCGCAAGGGCGCGGGCGATGTGCACGCGTTGGCGTTCGCCGCCGGAGAGGCTGCGCCAGGCGCGTTGGCTCAGGTGGGTGGCGTCCACGTCGTGCAGGGCCTGGACGACGATGGCGTTGTCGTCGCTGGACCACGGGCTTAGCGCCGACAGCCACGGCGTGCGGCCCAGCGCCACGGCGTCGAACACGCGGATGGCATCGTCGGTGTCGGCTTGTTGCTCCACCACGGCCAACTGCTGCGCAATGGCGCGGCGCGAAAGGTCGCCCAGCCGCTCGCCGCCCAGCCGCACCTCACCTGACGCCGGTGTGCACAAGCCCGCCAGCAGTTTGAGCAAGGTGGATTTACCGGAGCCGTTCGGGCCGACAATCCCCAACGTCTCGCCCAACTGCACCTCCAGATGAATGTCACGCAGCAACTCGGCGTCGCGCACCTTGAAACCCAGGCCGGTGCAACTGAGTACGCTCATCGCGCGTTCCTCCGGCCGATCAGGATCAACGCAAACACCGGCGCGCCGACCAAGGCCGTGACCACGCCCACCGGAATCACCTGGCCTTTGATCAAGGTGCGCGACAGCACATCCGCCGCGATCAAAAACAGCGCGCCGCCCAAGGCGCTGGCCGGCAACAAACGCGAGTGCCCAGTGCCGAGCAGCAGGCGTACCGCGTGGGGGATCACTAGGCCGACAAAACCGATGGAGCCGACAATCGACACCATTACCGCCGTCACCAGTGCCGCGCAGCCCACCAGCACAAATTGCACGCGGCGTACCGGAATGCCAAGGGACGCCGCCGAGTCGCTGCCAAAGGTGAACGCATCCAGCGCACGCCGATGCCACAGGCACACCGCCAAGCCTGCCACCGCCACCGGCACCGCCAGCCACACCGACGGCCAGCGCACGCCGCTGAGGTTGCCCAGCAGCCAGAACATGATGCCGCGGGCCTGCTCGGAACTGGCCGACTTGGTGATCAGGAATGCGGTGAGCGCATTGAACAGCTGCGAACCGGCGATGCCTGCAAGGATGATCTGGCCGGTGCCGCTCATGGAGCTGCTGGCCCGCGCCAGCAGGATCACCAGGGCAAACGCCGCCATGGCGCCGACAAACGCGCCGGCCGACAGCGAAATCAACCCGCCGCCCACGCCCATCAGCGCGACCAATACCGCGCCGGTCGATGCGCCGGCGCTGATGCCCAGCAAGTAAGGGTCAGCCAGCGGGTTGCGCAGCAACGACTGCAAGATCACCCCGCAGGTGGCCAGCCCCGCACCGCACGCGGCGGCGACCAGGGCGCGGGTCAGGCGGTAGTTCCACACCACGCCTTCGTCGATGGGGTCGAGCAGGTAGCCGGCGTTCCACAGTTTGTTGGCGAGCACTTGCAGCACCACTTGCGGCTCGATGGCGGTTTCGCCGATGGCCACGCCGGCGAGTACGGCGATCAATAGCAGCGTCAGGGCGAGCAGGGTGCGGATCACGCTTTTATTCATTTGTGCAGGTCGTAGCCGTCGATGGCGCCAGCCAGTTGTTCAAGGCCATCGAACGTGCGGATGCTGGCCTGCAGCGCCAGGGCGTCGAGGATGATGATGCGGTTGTTTTTCACCGCGTCCATGTTGCGCGTGACCGGGTCGCTGCGCAGGAAGGCGAGTTTCTTTTCATGGTCGTCGGCGGGGTAGCGGCGGCGGTCCATGCGGGCGATCACCAGGAAGGTCGGGTTGGCCTTGGCGATGGTTTCCCAGCCGACGGCGGGCCACTCTTCATCGGACTGCACCACGTTGTGCAGGCCGAGGGTTTCGAGCATGAATTCGGGGACGCCCTTGTGGCCGGCCACATACGGGTCGCTGGCCATCTCGGAGCTGGAGAACCACACCAGCGCGCTGGCGTGCTTGAGGCCCTTGCTCTGCACGGTGGCGACGGACTTGGCCAGGCGCGCCTTGAGGTCATCGTTGAGCTGTTGGCCGCGCGCCTGTACGTCGAAAATCTCGGCCAGTTGGCTGATGCTTTTGTAGATGGTTTCGATGCGGAACGGCTCCAGCCGCGTGCCGTCGGCGCCCACCAGGTTGTCCTTGCCTTCGCAGTCGGAGGGCAGCAGGTAGGTCGGGATCTTCAGTTCATGGAATTGCTCGCGGGTGCCCACCACACCTTGCGGGCCGACCACCCATTCCAGCTCGGCAGCCACCAGTTGCGGGCGCTTGGCGATCACGGCTTCGAAGCTCGGCTCGTTGTTGGCCAGGCGTTCGATCTTGTCGTTCTGCGCCTGGTACTGGGGCAGCACACGGTTGAACCACAGCGAGGTGCCGACCACTTTATCGCCGACGCCCAAGGCATACAGCATTTCGGTGGCGGCCTGGCCGATGGTCACGCTGCGCGCAGGAGCTTGCGGGAAGGTCACGGCATTGCCGCAGTTTTCGACCGTCAGCGGGTAGTGAGTGGGCGCCGCTTGGGCCAGGGCACAGAAACCCAGGCCGGTGATCAGGGCAATAACGCGTGGCAGCATCGGGCGATCTCCGTGTGAACCGTAGTTGAAACAGGGGCAGTACGGCTCGGAAATACGCCCTCGAACGCTGCCGGTCGGGCAGGCAAGGATGTCCTTCCCGGACACCCCGCCGGTTAGTGATTGTGCTGGGCCGGCAGGTCTCCTGACTGATGCGTCGTCGCCACGCTCCGACCTTCCCGGACGAGGTCCAGTGGCGTTAAGGAGCAGGCTCGGCACCTACAGTTGCGGGGGCAGTTTCGATTGGCGCCGCGGGCGGCGTTTCGAATTCCCTATTAGTCCCGTGGGGGAACCGGCGGCGGTATGGTAGTTGATTCAGCCTCGCAGAGGGAGGCTGAAGTTCAGTGGCTCACAGACGAATGTCTTGGGGGCCCTGGATCAGCGCTTCAATTCGCGTGCCGGTGGCGCGCTCTTCGTTGCTGAACCCGTCGTAGTCGGCCAGGTTGCCGAAACGGATGCCGGTCAATTGCTCGATCTGGATCACGCTGCGATGGTAGGTCCGCAGTTGGCCAAATACCAGCTCAAGCTGACCCAATTCGCGGCTTTGGTCGATCATGTAGGCACTGGCCGACGGCTTGCCGTCGTCGCTGAGGTAGGCGACCACTTTCCAGAACGCCTTGGGGATTTTGACGCCCCGGTACACGCGGTCATCGTCGCCGAACACCGGCCCGGTAAACACCGTGGCCCGCGCTTTCCAGCGTTGCGTGTTGTCGAGGATGTAGTCTTCAAGCTCCAGCCAGGTCTTCTGGTTAAAGCCGCTCATCTGCGGTGAGCAGTTGGTGAAATGGAACGTATCGAGGTTGGCGGTTTTTGCCTCGTCGCCCCAATTGGGATCCTGGCGCCGCACCAAGTGGCCGCGATCCAGGCCATTGCCGGCGTAGAGGTCTTCGCCTATCTGGGCGTCGGTGGGCAGGCGGCCGTCGTAGGCCCAGGTGTCGTTGCTGCGCACGATATCCACGTGTTTTCCGCCGTCGATATTGACGCCCACGTAGAGTGCCAGTCGTCGGGCGCGTGACATCGTGATGGAGAAATGCGTGTAGTCCAGGCGCTTTGGCTGCGCGTCAGGCGCCAGTGCCTGCGCCACGGTGGGCCAGGGCACCTCGAAGCTACCGAGGAAATCGTCGGCGTACCCCTGGCGGTTTTTCAGGTCTTTGGCCGGGGTGACACGCGGCGTCGCGGCCCGGGCTTCCAACAGGGTTGGGCTGGCCGCGAGCAGCGGCCGCAGGTCGGCGAGCCGGGGGCGATAGGTCAGGTCGGCGTTGGCTTTACGTGCTGGCATCGGGCGGTCCTCACGGGGGTTGGATCAACATGACTGCAACATAGGTTGATGACAATTGATGTCGAGTCAAGCCATGGCGGCTATCCTGAAAACGGTCGTCCAGACGCTCACCCCTCGCAAAAGGAGCCAGCCAATGTGTGTTCGCCAGCCTCATCGCAATCCGATTTTTTGCCTGATCCCGCCGTACATGCTCGACCAGATCGCGCGCCACGGTGATAAAGCCCAGCGCGACGTCGCGTTGCGTACGCGGGCCAAGGACAGCACGTTCCGTTCGCTGCGCATGGTCGCGGTGCCCGCCAAGGGCCCCGCGCATATGGCCCTGGCCATCGGCGCCGAAAAACGCCGCTCGATCTACAGTGCCGAAGGCTCCGACAGCCTGCCTGGCAAGCTGATCCGCGCTGAAGGCCAGCCTCCCAGTGGTGATGCCGCAGTGGACGAAGCCTATGATGGGTTGGGCGCCACCTTCGACTTTTTCGACCAGGTGTTCGACCGCAACTCCATCGACGATGCCGGGATGGCGCTGGACGCCACCGTTCATTTTGGCCAGGACTACAACAATGCGTTTTGGAATTCGACGCAGATGGTGTTCGGGGACGGTGATGCGCAGTTGTTCAACCGCTTCACCGTGGCCCTGGACGTGATCGGCCATGAACTGGCCCACGGCGTGACTGAGGATGAGGCCAAGTTGATGTACTTCAATCAATCCGGTGCGTTGAACGAGTCGCTGTCGGATGTGTTCGGCTCACTCATCAAGCAGTACGCGTTGCAGCAAAAGGCCGAGGACGCCGACTGGCTGATCGGCAAAGGGTTGTTCACCAAGAAAATCAAAGGCACTGCCTTGCGCTCGATGAAGGCACCGGGCACCGCGTTTGATGACAAGCTGCTGGGCAAGGACCCGCAGCCGGGGCATATGGATGATTTTGTGCAAACCTATGACGACAATGGCGGCGTACATATCAATTCCGGGATTCCCAACCATGCGTTCTATCAGGTGGCAACGAAGATCGGCGGGTTTGCCTGGGAGCGGGCAGGGCGCATCTGGTATGACGCCCTGCGCGATGCACGGTTGCGGCCGAACTCGGGGTTCCTGCGTTTTGCGCGCATCACCTACGACGTCGCCGGTCGTTTGTACGGGGCGAACAAGGATGAGCAGAAGGCCGTCAAGGCAGGCTGGAAAGCCGTGGGCATCAACGTCTGACAAGCCGCCAGGGCGGTGAGGAACAGCCATGCGAATTTCGATCAAGGAAAACGGCGGCCCGGCATTTTTTCCGGGCCTGGCGAAACCGAACAGTGTGGAGCTGGAGAAGCTGCCCGAGCCGCAACAGCAGGAGTTGCGGCAACTGATCGAAGCTTCAGACTTCTTCAAGTTGCCGCAAAGCACGGCGCCTGAGCCTGGCAAACCGGGCCAGGTGCATTACACCCTGACGGTCAGCGAGGGTGAGCGCGAGCACACAGTGTGTGTGCTCGCGCCGGTGAAGTCCCCGGCCCTGGATGGGTTGGTGCAGTGCGTGCGGCGGCATGTTCGCTGTTGAACCCCAAGGGGTTACTTGCGATCCAGCCATACCGTCTGCGCGTTGCAGAACTCGCGCACACCAAAGTGCGACAGCTCGCGGCCGAATCCACTTTTCTTCACGCCACCAAACGCCACCCGTGGGTCGGAGACGCTGAAGGCGTTGACAAAGATCCCGCCTGTTTCCAGTTGATTGGCGATGTCCCGCGCCTTCGCCGCGTCAGTGGTGAAGATGCTCGCGGTAAGGCCGAACTCGCTGTCGTTGGCCAGGGCCACGGCGTGGTCGGCGTCGCGGGCGGTGATGATCGAGGCTACCGGGCCGAACAGCTCCTGTTTGAACGAGGTCATCTGGTCGGTGACGTTGGCCAAAACGGTCGGCGCGTAGTAGTTGCCGTTGCCTGCGACTTTATCGCCACCCAGCAGCAGGGTCGCGCCTTCTTCCAGGGTGGCCTGGACCTGGCCGTGCAGCTCGTCGCGCAGGTCGAAACGGGCCATTGGGCCGATGTAGGTGGCCGCTGACGTCGGGTCGCCCATGACCAGGGCGCGGCTGGCTTCGACGAACTTGGTGGTGAAGGCTTCAACCACGCCTTTTTCGATGATCAGGCGCTTGGCGGCGGCGCAGACCTGGCCGCTGTTCTGGAAGCGGCCGATCAGCGCGGCCTGTACGGCGGCATCGAGGTCGGCGTCGTTGAGCACGATGAACGGGTCGGAGCCACCCAGTTCCAGCACGCATTTTTTCAGCGCGGCACCGGCCTGGGAGCCGATGGCGATACCGGCGCGCACGCTGCCGGTGAGGGTAACGGCGGCGATGCGTGGGTCGGCGATGGCCTTGGACACGCCTTCGGTGGTGACGTTGATCACTTCGAACAGGCCTTCAGCGAAGCCGGCTTTCTGAAAGGCTTGCTGGATCAGGTAGGCGCTGCCCATCACGTTTGGCGCGTGTTTGAGCACATAGGTGTTGCCGGCCAGCATGGTCGGCACGGCGCCGCGCAGCACTTGCCACACTGGGAAGTTCCACGGCATCACCGCGAGGATCGGGCCCAGCGGGCGGTATTCGATGTGGGCGGTGCCGTTGTCGACGAGGGTCGGCTCCGGGGCGAGCATGGCCGGGCCTTGGGCCGCGTACCATTCGCTCAGTTGTGCGCATTTTTCCACTTCGGCACGGGCCTGGGCGATGGGTTTGCCCATTTCCAGGGTGATCATCTGCGCCATGGCTTCGGCTTGCTCGCGCAGGGCGGCGGCCAGTGCAAGAAGCAACTCGGCGCGCTGGTTGACCGGCTGGCGGCGCCAGGTGCGGAAGGCGATGGTGGCGCGGTCCAGGGCGGCGTCCAGTTGCGCTGTGGTTTCGTACGGGTAGCTGCCGACGGTTTCGCCGTTGGCGGGGTTGATCGATAAAGCGTGGGTAGTCGCGTTCATGGCACCGTCCTGCGTGTACGTTGGAATGGAGGTCAGCGTACGGGGCTGGCTCTTTTCTGGAAACTGAATAATATTAAGCAATACATTCACGAATGGAGAATGACTTGGACCTGGTGCAGCTGGAAATCTTCAAGGCCGTTGCCGAGCAAGGCAGCATCAGCGCCGCCGCGCAGTTGATTCATCGCGTGCCGTCGAACCTGACCACGCGGATCAAGCAGCTGGAGCAGGATCTTGGCGTGGAGCTGTTTATCCGCGAGAAGAGCCGCCTGCGGCTGTCACCGGCCGGATGGAACTTCCTCGGTTATGCCCGGCGCATCCTGGACCTGGTGCAGGAGGCCCGTGCGACCGTGGCGGGGGAAGAGCCCCAGGGCGCGTTTGCCCTTGGCTCGCTGGAGAGCACGGCGGCGGTACGTATCCCGGCGTTGCTCGCGGCGTACAACCAGAAACACACCAAGGTCGAGCTGGACCTGAGCACCGGCCCGTCGGGCACCATGATCGAAGGCGTGCTGTCGGGGCGCCTGGCCGCCGCCTTTGTCGACGGGCCGGTGCTGCATTCGACCCTGGAAGGCGTGGCGGTATTTGAAGAGGAGATGGTAGTGATCGCGCCCCTGCACCACGCACCGATCACCCGAGGGCAGGACGTGAATGGCGAGAACATCTATACGTTTCGCTCGAACTGCTCGTATCGCCATCACTTCGAACGCTGGTTTTCACAGGATGGCGCGGTGCCAGGCAAGATCTTCGAGATCGAGTCCTACCACGGCATGCTCGCCTGCGTCAGCGCCGGGGCCGGGCTGGCGCTGATGCCGCGCAGCATGCTGGAAAGCATGCCGGGGTTTGCGGCGGTGAGTGTGTGGCCGTTGATGGACAGTTTTCGCCTGCTGAATACCTGGCTGATCTGGCGGCGGGGCACGGTGTCACAGAGTTTGAGCAGCTTTGTGAAGTTGTTGGAGGAACGCAATCTGGAAGCGTCGGTGTCTTAATGTGGGAGGGGGTTGCCCCCTCCCACATTGACCCGGTTTCAGCCGCCGAACTGGAAGGTGCCCATGGCCAGTTTGGCCATTATTGCTGTCGCGCCCAACTGCACCAGCCACAACGCCAATCCACCCAGGAACACCCCCAGTGCCACTTGCAGCACCAGGCTTTTCTGGCGCTTGGGTTGCGGCGCTCGCGGGGTGTAGTCGTGCAACTCGTCGCGGTCGGCGCGCAGGTCCAGGTCATCGTTTCGCATAGGGCTCTCACAGCAAAGGGGCGGTCGGGGTTCAGTCTAGTGGCTTGGCCAACAAAAAGGGGGAAGCCATTGGCTTCCCCCTTTGTATGGCGCTGGCCGGGTTATAGAACCTGAACAATCGCTTTTGTTACCGCACCAATGTTCGACTGGTTCAGCGCCGCCACACAGATACGTCCGGTATCCAGCGCGTAGATGCCAAACTCGCTGCGCAGACGGGTGACTTGCTCAACGGTCAGGCCGGAGTAGGAGAACATCCCACGCTGGCGGCCGACGAAGCTGAAGTCGTGGCCCGGTGCAGCCTTGGCCAGTTCGGCGACCATCTGCTCGCGCATGCCGCGGATGCGCAGGCGCATTTCGGCCAGTTCGGCTTCCCACTGGGCGCGCAGCTCAGGGCTGTTGAGCACAGCGGCCACAATCGCGGCGCCGTGGGTCGGCGGGTTGGAGTAGTTGGTGCGGATCACGCGCTTGACCTGGGACAGGATGCGCGCGCTTTCTTCCTTGGAATCGCCAACGATGGACAGCGCGCCCACACGTTCGCCGTACAGCGAGAACGACTTGGAGAACGAGCTGGAGACAAAGAAGGTCAGGCCCGATTCCGCGAACAGGCGCACCGCAGCGGCGTCTTCGTGGATGCCGTCGCCGAAGCCCTGGTAGGCCATGTCGAGGAACGGCACCAGGTTCTTGGCCTTGACCACGTCCAGCACGTTCTGCCAGTCGGCCGGGCTCAGGTCGACGCCGGTCGGGTTGTGGCAGCAGGCGTGCAGCACCACGATGGACTGCGGCGGCAGGGCGTTGAGGTCTTCGAGCAGGCCGGCGCGGTTTACGTCGTGGGTGGCGGCGTCGTAGTAACGGTAGTTCTGCACCGGGAAACCGGCGGTTTCGAACAGGGCGCGGTGGTTTTCCCAGCTCGGGTCGCTGATGGCGACGACGGCGTCTGGCAGCAGTTGCTTGAGGAAGTCAGCGCCGATCTTCAGGGCGCCGGTGCCACCCACGGCCTGGACGGTCACGACACGACCGGCTTCGAGCAATGGCGAATCGTTACCGAACAGCAGGGTTTGCACGGCCTTGTCGTAGGCGGCAATGCCGTCGATCGGCAAGTAGCCACGGGCGGCGTGTTGCGCCACGCGAATGGCTTCCGCTTCGGCAACGGCACGCAAGAGTGGAATCTTCCCCTCCTCGTTGCAGTAAACGCCTACGCCAAGGTTGACCTTGGTGGTTCGTGTGTCGGCGTTGAATGCTTCGTTGAGGCCCAGGATAGGATCGCGTGGTGCCATTTCGACAGCGGAGAACAGGCTCATTTTGCGGCAGCTCTATGGGGGAAAGGAGGGACGTGTCGCGCTCCAGCCGAATGCACTAGAGCGGTGCACAAACGGGGAGCTAGTATAGAGGCCATCACGGCTGAGGGCGACAACCGAAACGGCTTTTCGGCCAAGTTTTTCGGTTTATTTGCTGACCGTTAGTCTTATTGCAACATTGATCCTGGACGGCAGATAGGACGATTGCCTTGAAACCCGTCACATTCGCCACCACTTGTATGGCTATCATGGTTTTTTCCTACCGCTCGCTCTGAATATTCGCGAGGGGTGGTCTATTTCGTCCTCGGCGGGTTTACAGTCCGGGGTGACTTCAAGAGGTACGTTATGTCGGATTTCCAACTAGTCACCCGCTTTGAACCCGCCGGCGATCAGCCGGAAGCCATTCGCCAGATGGTCGAAGGCATCGAGGCCGGCCTGGCGCACCAGACGTTGCTCGGGGTGACCGGTTCAGGCAAGACGTTCAGCATCGCCAACGTGATCGCGCAGATCAACCGCCCAACGCTGGTGCTGGCGCCCAACAAGACCCTGGCTGCGCAGCTTTACGGCGAATTCAAGGCGTTCTTCCCGAATAACGCAGTCGAATACTTCGTTTCCTACTACGACTACTACCAGCCCGAAGCCTATGTGCCGTCCTCCGATACCTTTATCGAGAAGGATGCGTCGATCAACGACCACATCGAGCAGATGCGGCTGTCGGCGACCAAGGCGCTGTTGGAGCGCAAGGACGCGATCATCGTCACCACCGTGTCGTGCATCTATGGCCTGGGCAGCCCCGAAGCCTATTTGAAGATGGTGCTGCACGTGGACCGTGGCGACAAACTCGACCAGCGCGAGTTGCTGCGTCGCCTGACGAGCCTGCAGTACACCCGCAACGACATGGATTTTGCCCGCGCCACTTTCCGGGTGCGCGGCGATGTGATCGACATCTACCCGGCTGAGTCCGACCTGGAAGCGATCCGCATCGAGTTGTTCGACGATGAAGTCGAGAGCCTGTCGGCTTTCGACCCGTTGACCGGCGAGGTGATCCGCAAGCTGCCGCGCTTCACCTTCTATCCGAAAAGCCACTACGTGACCCCGCGTGAAACCCTGATGGGCGCCATCGAGGGCATCAAGGTGGAGTTGGCCGAGCGTCTGGAGTACCTGCGCGCCAACAACAAGCTGGTGGAAGCCCAGCGCCTGGAGCAGCGCACGCGCTTTGACCTGGAGATGATCCTGGAGCTGGGTTACTGCAACGGCATCGAAAACTACTCGCGCTACCTTTCGGGCCGTGATTCCGGCGCGCCGCCACCGACGCTCTACGACTACCTGCCTGATGACGCGCTGCTGGTGATCGACGAATCCCACGTCAGCGTGCCGCAAGTGGGCGCGATGTATAAGGGCGACCGCTCGCGTAAAGAAACCTTGGTGGAGTACGGCTTTCGCCTGCCGTCGGCGCTGGATAACCGGCCGATGCGTTTCGATGAATGGGAGGCGATCAGCCCGCAGACCATCTTTGTCTCGGCCACGCCGGGCAACTACGAGGCCGAGCATGCCGGCCGCGTGATCGAGCAGTTGGTGCGCCCGACGGGTCTGGTGGACCCGGAAATCGAAATCCGCCCGGCGCTGACCCAGGTGGATGACCTGCTGTCCGAGATCACTAAGCGCGTCGCGCTGGAAGAGCGGGTGCTGGTCACCACGCTGACCAAGCGCATGTCCGAAGACTTGACCGACTACCTGGCCGACCATGGCGTGCGCGTGCGCTACTTGCACTCGGACATCGACACCGTGGAGCGCGTGGAGATCATCCGCGACCTGCGCCTGGGTGTGTTTGATGTGTTGGTGGGGATCAACCTGCTGCGCGAAGGGTTGGACATGCCGGAAGTGTCGCTGGTGGCGATCCTCGATGCCGACAAGGAAGGCTTTCTGCGTTCCGAGCGCTCGCTGATCCAGACCATCGGCCGGGCGGCGCGTAACCTCAATGGCCGGGCGATTCTCTACGCGGACCGCATCACCGGCTCCATGGAGCGTGCGATTGGCGAGACCCAGCGTCGGCGCGACAAGCAGATCGCGTTCAACCTGGAACACGGTATTACGCCTAAAGGTGTGTTCAAGGATGTCGCCGACATCATGGAAGGCGCCGTGGTGCCCGGCTCGCGCAGCAAGAAGCGCAAGGGCATGGCCAAGGCCGCCGAGGAAAGCGCCAAATACGAGAACGAACTGCGCTCGCCGAGTGAGATCACCAAGCGGATCCGCCAGTTGGAAGAGAAGATGTACCAGTTGGCGCGGGATCTGGAGTTTGAGGCTGCGGCGCAGACTCGGGATGAGATTGGCAAGTTGCGTGAGCGGTTGCTGGCTGTGTGATCTGCGGTGGCTGGACTGGCCTCTTCGGGGGCAAGCCCCCTCCCACATTTGACGGTGTCCACAAGTCAAAGTGTGGGAGGGGGCTTGCCCCCGATGGCCGCGCCTTGGTTTTCCAGAAATCACCCAGGCTGTTACCATTCGCCCCTTGTTTCAATTTTTAGTTTTATCGCCCATTCGAGACCTGCCATGACCACCGTCCGCACGCGCATCGCGCCATCGCCTACTGGGGATCCCCACGTCGGCACTGCCTACATCGCCTTGTTCAACTACTGCTTTGCCAAGCAGCACGGTGGTGAATTCATCCTGCGGATCGAGGACACCGACCAACTGCGCTCCACCCGCGAGTCGGAACAGCAGATTTTCGATGCCTTGCGCTGGTTGGGCATCACCTGGGCAGAAGGCCCGGACGTTGGCGGCCCGCACGGCCCGTATCGCCAGAGCGAGCGCAGCGACATCTACAAGCAGTACACCCAGCAACTGGTCGATATGGGCCATGCGTTCCCGTGCTTCTGCACCGCCGAAGAACTGGACCAGATGCGCGCCGAACAACAGGCCCGTGGCGAAACCCCGCGCTACGACGGCCGCGCGCTGCTGCTGTCCAAGGAGGAAGTGGCCCAGCGCCTGGCTGCCGGCGAGCCGCACGTTATCCGCATGAAAGTGCCGAGCGAAGGCGTGTGCGTGGTGCCGGACATGCTGCGCGGTGACGTCGAGATCCCGTGGGACCGCATGGACATGCAGGTGCTGATGAAGACCGACGGCTTGCCGACGTACTTCCTGGCCAACGTGGTCGACGACCACCTGATGGGCATCACCCACGTACTGCGTGGCGAAGAGTGGCTGCCGTCGGCGCCGAAACTGATCCTGCTCTACGAATACTTCGGTTGGGAACAGCCGCAGTTGTGCTACATGCCGCTGCTGCGTAACCCGGACAAGAGCAAGCTGTCCAAGCGCAAGAACCCGACTTCGGTGACCTTCTACGAGCGCATGGGCTTCATGCCCGAAGCGATGCTCAACTACCTGGGGCGCATGGGTTGGTCGATGCCGGACGAGCGCGAGAAATTCTCGTTGCAGGAAATGGTCGACAACTTCGACCTGTCGCGCGTGTCCCTGGGCGGTCCGATTTTCGATGTCGAGAAGTTGTCGTGGCTCAACGGCCAGTGGTTGCGTGATCTGCCGGTGGAAGAGTTCGCCAGCCGTCTGCAGCAGTGGGCGTTGAACCCTGAGTACATGATGAAGATCGCGCCACTGGTGCAGGGCAGGGTGGAGACGTTCAGCCAGGTCGCCCCGTTGGCCAGCTTCTTCTTTGCCGGAGGCGTGAACCCGGATGCCAAGCTGTTCGAGTCCAAAAAGCTCTCGGGCGACCAGGTTCGCCAGTTGATGCAGTTGATCCTGTGGAAACTCGAAAGCCTGCGCCAGTGGGAGAAGGACGCGATCACCGCGACGATCCAGGCGGTGGTGGAATCCCTGGAGTTGAAGTTGCGTGACGCCATGCCGCTGATGTTTGCTGCGATCACCGGGCAGGCCAGTTCGGTGTCGGTGCTGGATGCGATGGAAATTCTCGGTCCGGACCTCACTCGTTTCCGTCTGCGCCAAGCCCTTGATTTGCTTGGTGGTGTGTCGAAGAAAGAAAACAAAGAGTGGGAAAAGCTGCTGGGCGCTATCGCGTAAGCAGGCCGTTGCAGCGACGAAACCCCGGTTTTCCGGGGTTTCGTCGGTAAGTGATTGTTATCCCGGCAAAAAACTTTGGAAAATGTTGAAAATAAATTTGACACACTTCCAAACCGCCATTAAGATTCGCCCCGTCCTCACCGATGAGGGGCTATAGCTCAGCTGGGAGAGCGCTTGCATGGCATGCAAGAGGTCAACGGTTCGATCCCGTTTAGCTCCACCAA
>NZ_LJRZ01000536.1:0-398 GCF_002742485.1 Pseudomonas sp. 2822-17 | reverse complement strand
GTAATGGTATATCTTTTGGATTTAACCTCGACTTTTTTATCGTATCATTAATAAGTAAATTGCTATACGCCTGATCTTTTTCAATTTTTAAAAGGACATCTAACACAGCTTCACGAACGTTACCTTGTTTCATCCATTTCTCCTACCATTCTTCCTTCAGCCCAGTCTTTACCAGCTCCATGTAAAAACGTCTTTACATCCATTCGCTTTTTTCCTGATGGCTGAATCTCAGTAATTAAGCACAGAGTTTTCTCCACAGGCAACATGGAACCCTGTTTCTTCTAACTTTAGAATCGTCCCTGGCTTTTTATCTGTATTAATATCAGTTTTTTCTGACCACCATATTTTCATACGCTTTTCTCCATCAATTGTATACGCTACAGGCCAAGGGTTTAATC
>NZ_LJRZ01000535.1:0-240 GCF_002742485.1 Pseudomonas sp. 2822-17 | reverse complement strand
ATACATGTCGAAAGATGATGACGAGGATTAGTAGTGAATCAATTGTGTCTCAGAGAGTTAACGGTTGGTGAAAGTTAACCGCAATGATCCATGAACTCGCCTCCGAATTGCAATGGGGAATAATAGTACCCGTTGACGTCACCCACGTTACGGGAAATAAAGTGAGCATATAATAATATATGCTAATGTGGGTGGTACCGCGGAAGGTATACTAATAATATTAACCTCTCGTCCCTAGCT
>NZ_LJRZ01000534.1:0-400 GCF_002742485.1 Pseudomonas sp. 2822-17 | reverse complement strand
AGGTCAATATTTGGTCGCTGTTTTTTCAGCAACTTTTATATCTTACCAAAAACAACATTTGATGTCAACAACTTTTTTAAAGAAAGTTTTTAACATTGTTTTGGCGACTTGAATATAATATCATTTCTTTCAATTTCCGTCAACAGTTTTTTGAAGAAGGAAATCATTCATCAATGTCGTCCGTTTTGGCGACGAATAATAATATACCATCTTGTAAATATGATATCAACCCTTTTTATAAGTTTTTAACCAATAATTTGTTATACCACACTGAAAACCGTAATATATCAGGCTTTCTAGCGATACTGGTATTTTTTTCTTCGTGGTTTGGCGAATAGTTTTAGATGAACTCATGTTTATTGAAGATTATAATATCAATTTCACCTACATACATTCTACC
>NZ_LJRZ01000533.1:0-304 GCF_002742485.1 Pseudomonas sp. 2822-17 | reverse complement strand
GCATATATAACATCAAAACCTGCTGTCCAAAATGCCACTGCTATAAATAATAGAAATGCTTCCCATGTTAAAGTTCCTGTAGCTCCAACCCAGCCACCTAGAGGTGCTATGGCAATGGTAAATCCAAGGAACACATGACACATCCAAGTAAACCTTTTTGTATAAGAATAGAATACGAGAAAGAATACAGCAATCGGTAATAGATAAACTGCTAACATATTTAGTTGATAGGATGCAAAGAATAATAATGCAAAAGACAATATAATAAATACTATTGTTTCAAGCCTTGAAATTAATCCTGCAG
>NZ_LJRZ01000532.1:0-401 GCF_002742485.1 Pseudomonas sp. 2822-17 | reverse complement strand
TACTATGGATTATTAAAAGAAGAGTTTTACACACAATCTCAAAACTAAGGGATAACAATATAAATACACATCTTTATCTTATTGAGCTAACGGAGAGCGATAGTGGAAGAAGCCGTTGCGTCCGTTATTGTGCTAACGGGCAATTTTGCACAAGAAGATCCAAGAATGATTTAGATAGAAAATAGCAATTTATAACTTTAAGGAGTTTAATTATGGATATAAGATATGAAAGTTTAATACCAGACAAGGAAGAATTTTTTCTACTATACGAAACAACAGGTTGGAATAGTAATGGTACATACACGAAAGAACAGTTATCTAAAGCTATTAAAAATAGTTGGTATTGTATCTCAGCTTATCATAATGATAAATTAGTTGCCTTAGGTCGAATTATCTCAGAT
>NZ_LJRZ01000531.1:0-403 GCF_002742485.1 Pseudomonas sp. 2822-17 | reverse complement strand
GATAATATAATCTGATAAGAAGTTAAGGAGGGGTACGATGTCTAAGAAAGATACTTTTTATAAAAAATGGCATGAATTCTGGTTTGACTGGCACCAAGTGAAAGCTTATTACTATGGTAGTAAGAGGCATGAAAGAGCAATGAACAAGCACTTGAACTATATAGAGGCAAAAGAAAAGTTTGAAGCAGACGAAGCAGTACAATTAACTAAAAATGAAACAGATCAAGAAAAGGTGGAAGTGATAGAAAAAATAGAAGACGTTGAAGTCAAAGAATTAAAAGTAGAAGAAGAGGAAAAGCAGGAAACTAATATGCTTCCCGTTAACTTAGAAGCAGAAAGATAATTTAGCATACTTTCTTTTTAGAAAAAATGAAGTATGCAATAAGCACCGCAATACTACCTG
>NZ_LJRZ01000530.1:0-241 GCF_002742485.1 Pseudomonas sp. 2822-17 | reverse complement strand
ATTTACATACATGTCATGTTTAAGGGATTTGAGTGTATGATAATTCATATTGTCATAAAACTTTTGTTTTTATTTGCTGCATATAAATGGGGAGATTGGGAGAAGTGGGAAAAGTACTACCCCACTATTCTATTCTTTATTATTGGTGACCTTCTTTATAATTTTTTATTTTATAACTACCCTATGTGGTTATTTAATTATGGAGATGATGGAGGAATACCCACTAGCTTCATTATATTAT
>NZ_LJRZ01000529.1:0-266 GCF_002742485.1 Pseudomonas sp. 2822-17 | reverse complement strand
ATATGAGTCTTTGAAAACGCTATTAGATGATATATATGAGAGAAACCCTCATGTGAAAAAAGATAGAAGCCATGTTGTAGGTCATGATGAATACTCACCTGGTCGAAAGAGTGACCCAGGGTCATTGTTCGACTGGTCTCGAATAGGTTTTTAGAGGTAGTAAGGGTACGAGGATTTTTATTTTAATGAAAAAACGAACGATTGTTCAAATCTATAGTTGAATTGAACGACGTTCGTATTTTTATAATATAAACGGGGGTTGCTTT
>NZ_LJRZ01000528.1:0-229 GCF_002742485.1 Pseudomonas sp. 2822-17 | reverse complement strand
CGTTTGGATGGCATAGGGAAGAAGTTGTTGTAACTTTTTCCATTACAATTGCTGTATTTGCTTTTGTAACTATTTTTGCAGGAAGGCTCCAGGATAAAATAGGACCGAGGTCGGTTGCCACCATTGGAGGATTATTTCTCGGACTTGGTCTAGTATTAGCTAGTGGTGCAGACACATTATTTGAATTGTATTTTTATTATGGAGTAATTGGTGGGATAGGTATTGGTAT
>NZ_LJRZ01000526.1:0-234 GCF_002742485.1 Pseudomonas sp. 2822-17 | reverse complement strand
GATTATGACAGTATTGGAAATATTGAAACATTAGATCGTTCAGTGGATGTATGGATTACCACAGGCCGAGATCAGGCTCAAGTATTATAAGGTTTAATAGATGAGACCTTTACGCCTGAAGCAAATATCTCAATTAATTTAAGGTTAGTTCCTCCCGAAATAGTACTACCAGCTACGCTTGCCAACGAAGGACCTGACGTGGCATTACAGGTTGGTGAGGATGTACCTGTTAAC
>NZ_LJRZ01000525.1:0-323 GCF_002742485.1 Pseudomonas sp. 2822-17 | reverse complement strand
CTCTATTTCTCCTTCAGTCTCTAACCCTTTAAATACAACATTCTTAATTGATTCATGGTTTAAAAATACATTTGTTTCCTCTGAAATATGCCCTTGCGGATATGGACATGCCACATAATCCCAGAGTTTTTCAGAGTCTGCCTGTTTTTGTTTTCTACCATAGATCATAATTGCCTGTTCCACAAAATCAACTAGTACGACAGTTCCTATTGGTAATAATTCATCCGTTTTTGATATATTAATTGCATTAATTTCATTAGCCATCTTAATTCCCCCCATATCAGATTAATATTAGATTAGCCTTTCTATCTCATTTTTTCAAC
>NZ_LJRZ01000524.1:0-308 GCF_002742485.1 Pseudomonas sp. 2822-17 | reverse complement strand
TCCCTCCTGGCATTGGCAGCTCCTAATTTAGGAATTATCTTTGTATTGAAAAGACTATCTTCCAACGCATCGATCAACTTCGTGGAGCTTTCTTCACTTATTGTGATAAAAAGTTCTGAATAAATCCCTTCTATTCCACTTTTTAATTCGTTAAATAATTCAACATTTTTCCCTTTTGGATCATGTGTTACTGTGATTAATGATGTGTTCCCCACCTTATTTCCCTCCATCATTACTGCACCATTCTAGACTTCACTTGAGCTTTTTTATGACGATTGGTCATCCTATAATCGGCCTTTGCTTACTTG
>NZ_LJRZ01000035.1:0-229 GCF_002742485.1 Pseudomonas sp. 2822-17 | reverse complement strand
GGTTTATCTTGTAAAATTCTAAATGACTCTTTCTTTAAATCCATTAATAAACCTTCTTCGCCAACAAGCACTCGAGAATCGAAAAAGATTGAAAAGTTTCTTAATGATTCCCATTTTTCTTCTGTTAACCAATAAAACAACTGTGACTTCCAATCAACAACTGATTTACTCCATTTATCATTTGAGGCCATTACATTTCCATCGCAAGGCTCATACCGCACCTCTGTTA
>NZ_LJRZ01000523.1:0-410 GCF_002742485.1 Pseudomonas sp. 2822-17 | reverse complement strand
AGAAGCCTCCACTTTCGTTGCCATATCCGCCAGTTTGAATCCAATACCTTGCTGGGCACCAATAGATTTACCAAACTGCTTCCTTTCCTTCGCATATGTAACTGCAGCATCAAGAGCACCTTGGGCAATTCCAACAGCTTGTGCCGCAATCCCATTTCTGCCTCCGTCCAAGGTCATCATGGCAATTTTAAATCCGTCCCCTTCTTCGCCAAGTCGGTTTTCTGTAGGTACACGACAATTATCAAATATTATCTCTAGTGTCGGAGATGAACGGATTCCGAGCTTACTTTCCTTTTTCCCAATTGAAAAACCAGGTGTGTCCTTTTCAACAATAAAAGCTGTACATCCTTTGTGCTTTTTCTCTGGATCCGTCAGTGCAAATACAACATAAATCTCCGCTTCCCCAGCAT
>NZ_LJRZ01000522.1:0-266 GCF_002742485.1 Pseudomonas sp. 2822-17 | reverse complement strand
ATTAAAGTAATTGAAATTGCTAATGTAATTTCTTCTTTCTTAGCTTTTGCAGCTGTACCTGAAGCAATTGCAGCAGACACACCACATACCGCTGTAGCAGAAGAGATTGTCATTGCTAATTCTCGTTGATCATGCATTTTTAAGAATTTTTGAGAAAAAATGTACATTACAATTATTACAATTGGTGTTACAATCCAAGCTACTCCTACACCAAGCATTCCTAAAGCTAGCATTCTATCAAATAGAATCGAAGCACCTAACAATAC
>NZ_LJRZ01000521.1:0-383 GCF_002742485.1 Pseudomonas sp. 2822-17 | reverse complement strand
TTTCTGCGCAGAATTAATTCCACTTCTTTAGGATAATTCATTTGTTGTTTATGTAATGAAAATTCATCCTCATCTAACAGCTTGTACGTCATATCTGGAAAAACTTTGATATCTAAATCATAATCAATATATTTCAATGCTTCTTCATCGTATGTAAGCGGGGTTCCTAAATTACAGTAATAATATATTCCATCATTACGGATCATGCCGATGGCGTTAAACCAGTGATGTGCAGTAAAGTAGCAGATTGCTGGTTCCCTTGTACGCCAATGTCGTCCATCTGATTCTTGAACCATAATTCGATCGTTGCCCCCGATTACTTCATGGGACGTTCCTTTTAAGATAATCATCTCTTCCCAGACTCGATGAAGCTGTCCATTATG
>NZ_LJRZ01000520.1:0-411 GCF_002742485.1 Pseudomonas sp. 2822-17 | reverse complement strand
TTACCGGTCATCACTATATTCATATCAACCTTTGCTTCGGAGTCTTCTATATAATCCAAGTCAAGTATCGCACCTGATTTTTCATCAATTCCAACAGAAACTGCAGCTAAATACTGTTTAATTGGATACTTCGAAATGGACTTTAGTTTCATTAATTTATTGAATGCAATCGCCATAGCAACAAATGCACCCGTGACAGATGCAGTTCTCGTACCACCATCCGCCTGGATTACATCACAATCAATCCAAATTGTACGTTCTCCAATAACATCTAAATCTACTACTGATCGTAGTGCTCTTCCAATAAGCCTCTGAATTTCCATCGTACGGCCTGTTAGTTTCCCTTTAGATGACTCTCGTATATTTCTTTGGTCTGTTGCTCTTGGAAGCATAGCGTATTCTGCCGTTATC
>NZ_LJRZ01000519.1:0-262 GCF_002742485.1 Pseudomonas sp. 2822-17 | reverse complement strand
ATAGTATGCAAATCTACCATGAACAATCAGAGTTTAATAGAAGACTTAGGTTTATTAGAAAATACAGATATTTACTTTTTGCAGTATCTTTCATTTTCGTCTTGTTCGAAAGATATGTAAATGACGGCACCAAGCTTGTGATTATTTATACAATGGTTGTAATCCTGCTAGGTGTAATTTATCAAAGTAAGTTGATTTTACTTATTCAAAGTGGTCTTGTAACGATAACTAGTTACTTATTAGCACCAATGAGCGTTAACTT
>NZ_LJRZ01000518.1:0-334 GCF_002742485.1 Pseudomonas sp. 2822-17 | reverse complement strand
CAAATTATCTGGTTTGTCTCACGGAATGAAGCCGATAGGAAGATGGGGGTGGGGCAGATGTCATTCGCTTCCATGACAAAGAAAGAATTAACGCAATTGGAAGTTGAGGAGTGCTGTGCCAAAGCGGAACTTGCTGCGTTAATCCGAATGAATGGTTCCATTTCCATAAGGAACATGCAAATTACACTAGATATTCAAACGGAAAATGCGGCCATCGCTAGAAGGATCTATACACTGATCAAAAAATTATATCAAGTGCATGTAGAACTCCTTGTTAGAAAAAAGATGCGTCTGAAGAAAAATAATGTATATGTTGTCCGCATCATGAAAGATG
>NZ_LJRZ01000517.1:0-422 GCF_002742485.1 Pseudomonas sp. 2822-17 | reverse complement strand
TATTAAAACTTGGTGTTTAGGAAATGAAATGGACGGTCCATGGCAAGTAGGACATAAAACAGCGGATGAATATGGACGTTTAGCAGCGGAAACTGCAAAGGCAATGAGACTAGTTGACCCTACAATAGAGTTAGTAAGCTGTGGAAGCTCAAGTGCGCAAATGCCTACTTTTCCTGAATGGGAAGCTACAACATTAGACCATACGTATGACCATGTGGATTATATATCGCTCCACCAATACTATGGTAACCGTGATGGTGATACAGCTAACTATTTAGCTCTTTCTTTAGATATGGACAATTTCATCAAAACCGTTATATCTACATGTGACTATATTAAAGCGAAAAAAAGAAGTAAGAAGACGATAAACTTAAGTTTTGACGAATGGAATGTTTGGTTCCATTCTAACGAACAGGATAAAG
>NZ_LJRZ01000516.1:0-422 GCF_002742485.1 Pseudomonas sp. 2822-17 | reverse complement strand
TCTTTCAATTGTTGATGCTATCTTTTCTAGCGAAACAACATGATCTACCTGATTTGTTTCGATGGCTGTTCTTGGCATACCGTAGACAATGGATGTCTCTTCCGATTCAGCAATTGCAATCGTTTTATTGGAGCCTTTTAAGCTAATTAGGCCCTTAGTACCATCAGAACCCATTCCTGTTAATATGACAGCTAAAACGTCTTGATTTTTAAGCTCGGCTAGCGAATTAAACATGGTGTCTACAGAAGGCCTATGACCATTCACTAACGGGGACTGGTCCAATCTTACTGCGACTGAAGTCCCGACACCCTTCACTTTTAAATGGTATCCACCTGGAGCGATATATGCAACACCTTTTTTTAAAAGTTCTCCATCTTCTGCTTCTTTCACTGTTATTTGAGAGATTTTATTAAGTCTCTCAC
>NZ_LJRZ01000515.1:0-261 GCF_002742485.1 Pseudomonas sp. 2822-17 | reverse complement strand
CTGTCGCTCTGCGCCACTTTTTGCTGCATTTCTGCGGTGCGCTGATTCCAGGTGTTATCGATATTGGTGAGTTTATCGGTCAGGGTTTTGACCTGATTTTCCAGATCTGGCACACGGGAGCGCAGGCTTGGCTCAGTGCTAAGTTGTTTCAACGGGATCCAGGCGGTACGGCCAGAGCTGTCTTTCACCTGGGCATAATTGGTGTTGGCGTCAGTTTGTAATAAGGTCACTTCCTCGCCGGCGTTAACCGAGCCCACGAGA
>NZ_LJRZ01000514.1:0-311 GCF_002742485.1 Pseudomonas sp. 2822-17 | reverse complement strand
GTGTATTGAGAGTCTGCATAAACTGATGCTTCATGAGTTTCCAAGTCAATTTGAACTCCACCGTCGTTAGGGAAACCAGCTAGGTGGTTAGGAATGTTAGAGAATGCAAAGAATCTCCAGTCATAAGTTAAACCTGTATAAGGTATGGTGGTCATTCCATCGATTTCTGGATTTTCTGCCGCATAATCAAGTACAAGATCAAAAAACTCATCTGTTGTATGGATTTCAGGATAGCCAGCCTCTTTAAGTACAGCTCGCTGAATCCACCATGCTCCTTGATCAATTTCTGGGTTAGGAACTGGCTCATTTAC
>NZ_LJRZ01000513.1:0-229 GCF_002742485.1 Pseudomonas sp. 2822-17 | reverse complement strand
AAAATTTTGAATGCTCGATATGGTTTTTCGTGAAGCAAGTCTAAATGCTTCCTTTTCACATCTTCAGTAACAACCTCACTTTTTCTGATTCGCCCCTGCATATATTCAAGACTTACTTCCTGCACCTTTTTACTATAATGCTTTGATTCTTTTAGAAAGGCCATTCCTAAGGCCCCGGCTACTGCAAGAATAAGTACGAGAAAAGTGATGTCATTTGTTATAGGCATAT
>NZ_LJRZ01000512.1:0-304 GCF_002742485.1 Pseudomonas sp. 2822-17 | reverse complement strand
CACGACAATAGATCTCCCCTTTCAATTGCTTAAAAGTGACACTACCATTTTAAATATATTAGTGAAAAACTTCTTCTTACATTAATAATAAGTAGAAGAAGTTTTTCACCTTATTTTTTATTATCCAGTCATGAGGAACATTAGCACTGCTGTTGCAGATACAAGAATACCTGAAATAATAGTAAACACGATTGTGTATTTAAATACTTCAGAATCTTTCCCTTTTATTCCAGCTGTACTTGTTCCAAGAATAACGTTTGCTGGTGCAATTGCGTTACCTATCGCACCACCTACTGATTGAGCT
>NZ_LJRZ01000511.1:0-432 GCF_002742485.1 Pseudomonas sp. 2822-17 | reverse complement strand
GATTTAAACCGTCACTATATCTACTTTCTGCTGGGTTATACCTCCGAAGCCAACGGTTAATCGTATCTCCTTCAAGATAAGTTCCTTCTCGGAAGAAGAACTCGCTCTGATCATATTGAGTTGAAGCAATTTCCATTAATCCAACTTCGAATTGATCCATGTCAATTCTGTTGTTCATTGCATCTGCAACGACACCTCTTGATGGACTTCTTTGATACTCTCCATCCAATAAAACAGTACGATAAAAGTTTTCTGGCGAGTCTATAGTTGGGGTTATTAGATACTGCTGTTCATCCACTTCATCCGTTTCTTCAACGATGATTATTTCTTCTTCCCCTCGATCAAGCGAATGGATACAGCCAGTTAAAACCAATAGAAGCGCAAAACATATGAAGCTGAATTTTTTAATTAACATTAAACACACTCCTCGCC
>NZ_LJRZ01000510.1:0-276 GCF_002742485.1 Pseudomonas sp. 2822-17 | reverse complement strand
ATATATAGGTCATAGATTATCTTTTTTAATACTGCCCCTGAGAAAGGGACATGATCATTTGACCAGTTGTTTATACTAGACCACTTTTTCACGTAAGTTTCATCGTCGGCACGTTTTAGTAGTGACAAGTAGGATGATGCTTTTACCGGTGCAGTAACTAGTTTCATGCATGATCTTACAGCACTTTGAGGTAAAAATTCATAGGCTTCAATAAATTCATCAACTTTCAATGTTTTATTTTGTAATGCTAGCTTCCACTCCTTCATGACAATACTA
>NZ_LJRZ01000509.1:0-451 GCF_002742485.1 Pseudomonas sp. 2822-17 | reverse complement strand
CTTCAAACGGAGACTCACTACTATCCCCTACCTCATACGTACCAGTATGACCTACTGTTAACCCAATTAACAAGAGCACGACCGCCATACTGAAGCTGGCAAAAAGAAAGTATGGCTGTTTGAATAAAGAATCTTTAAGCTTTTCTCTTTTGGAAGTTGCCATTACACGCCTTTTCAGCCGTTCAGATGTTTCGGGTTCCGTATACGACACATGCTCTTTGATAGTCTGTACATCTATATCTAACCATGTATGATACATAGATTGACAGGATTCACATACCTTCAGATGATCTTCTACCTTCTTCGCTAAAACAACATCTATATTCCCAGCCACATAATCATAGATCATATCTTCCGTAATATTACAACTCATTCCATTTCACCTCTTGTCTCACATGCTTTTTTGCTGGGCTTCAAAATATTTTTTCATATTATTCACACCATAACGTAC
>NZ_LJRZ01000508.1:0-434 GCF_002742485.1 Pseudomonas sp. 2822-17 | reverse complement strand
GAGTTAGGGTTTATAGGTGGGGCGTTTGTATTATGCTGCTTCGCTGTACTACTTTGGCGAGGGTTAAGGATAGCTTTATACGCTCCTGATTTATATGGTACCTTAATGGCAACTGGAATTATTGGAATGATTGCTATTCAGGTCATGATAAATATAAGTGTTGTTATAGGACTAATGCCAGTAACTGGTATTACACTACCTTTGTTAAGTTACGGAGGGTCCTCCCTGACTCTCATGTTAACAGCAATTGGAGTATTATTGAATATAAGCAGACATATGCGCTAATAAGCCTTGATTTAAACATATATGTAATACAATATAAATATGTTATAATGGCATTTGCTTCCATGAAGCAAGTGCCTTTTTCTAACCATAAAGCTAGCTTAGGTTTTCACCATTGGCAAGAAGCGAAGTAGCAGTAACAAGCGTTATAG
>NZ_LJRZ01000507.1:0-312 GCF_002742485.1 Pseudomonas sp. 2822-17 | reverse complement strand
GAAGTAACAATAACGTTAATGCCTGTTGATTCACCAAATGAATGGAAAGAGATAGAAAATCTTTCTCCTGTAGTTTTTAAATTAATGTCATATAAAGAAAACATGTTAGCTAGAATGATTAGACAAAGTCAGGCGCTAAAACTCCCTATAATTTACGAGGATTTTGATGGGAATAATAATCTAATAGAAGTAAAAAGTCTTTCATTTCAAGGAGATTCTGCATTTGTAAGGACCTTTACTGGTGATAGGATAGATTTGGGTGAAATGAAACGGGTTGCTATTGTTAATCCACAAAACAATACTGATATAAAT
>NZ_LJRZ01000506.1:0-435 GCF_002742485.1 Pseudomonas sp. 2822-17 | reverse complement strand
ACTTTATATACTCAGGGAGTTCAGGTAATAAATCGTTGTGGAAAATAGCATTTACTGCTACATACACTTTGACATTTTTCCCATGCGCAATGGATACTGCTTCTTTAATTTCGCTTCTGTTAAATTCCCCTGCTAGACGTAGACCATATCGTTCTTCCCCAACCATAATCGCAGATGCTCCAGCTTCTATGAGAGGTTCAATAGCTTCAACGTCCCTAGGCGTAACCAATAATTCAGGTTTTCTCTTCATCCATTTCACCTTCTTTTATCTCACTTTTTTATACTAACTAAAACACCGTCACCGACAGGATATATCATAGATGAAAAGCGTGGATCTTTCATTAATGATTCATTATAATTCCTCAGTTTTTTCACCATTCCAAGCATTCGTTTATGAGTCTCAACCTCTCCAGATACCATCCCTTTAAATAGAAT
>NZ_LJRZ01000505.1:0-259 GCF_002742485.1 Pseudomonas sp. 2822-17 | reverse complement strand
CGTATAAGGAATTCCTTAACTTTGATCAAGAAAGTGTAGACAATATCGTAAAGGAAATGGCTTTAGCTGGATTAGATCAACACATGCCTTTAGCTAAAATGGCTGTTGTAGAAACTAAAAGAGGTGTATACGAAGACAAAATAATTAAGAATATATTTGCAACTGAATATATTTATAACGCTATTAAATATAACAAAACCGTTGGTATTATTTCAGAAAATGAGCATGAAGAAATTATTGAAATTGCAGAACCTGTTGG
>NZ_LJRZ01000034.1:0-230 GCF_002742485.1 Pseudomonas sp. 2822-17 | reverse complement strand
GTATAGAAATTGGTCCAATCTCTAAATGCTTCCATAGATATATCAGAATTTAATGCACTAGCTTTATGGTCCTCTTGATAAAACTCACCGCCGTTTTGATAGAGCAACATAGCAAAAGTAGCATTTGGCACCATGTTCTGTTGTTGCGCCTGTTGCATCATTGGATCGTCAATTGGTAAAAAGAATTCTAGATTATGCTTTTGTAATACAGAAATCATATTGTACACATC
>NZ_LJRZ01000504.1:0-318 GCF_002742485.1 Pseudomonas sp. 2822-17 | reverse complement strand
GGATTGTTAAAAACAAATTTCGAGAACTATCTAATCATTATCTCATGGTATACACTCTTGCCAGCAACATCCAGATTCTTTTACAAATCCATATTCACTAAAAAAAAATAATTACGGGATTTCTGATCGTTGTTAGGGCTTATTCTAGGTTCTACATTCGACGCGAAAGCTTTAGTTGCAGTTTTACTGAGGTTTATAACCTTGATATTCACCCTGAACACAATAACATCGGGAATAGAAAGCCTCGAAGGATCTGAATTAAGATTTTTTGGCTAAAAAGAAAGCAAAGCCGCCCTTCTGCCCGAAACCATCAAGAAC
>NZ_LJRZ01000503.1:0-251 GCF_002742485.1 Pseudomonas sp. 2822-17 | reverse complement strand
CCACAAGGCATGTTTTATTCCTTTAAAAATGGAGGCTTATCCTCTCTAGTACATGCAGTTGAAAAGAATCTTATGGAAGGTTCTGTGAAAAAAAACACAAAATTATCTTCCATAGAAAAACAAGAAAATCATACTTATTTACTTAGCTTCGAAGATGGAACAACAGACTTGGCTGATCGGGTAATTTTTGCTACTCCTCATCATGTGACTTATGAGTTGCTTAAAGATTATTCAGTAGTGAAGCCGTTAGA
>NZ_LJRZ01000502.1:0-436 GCF_002742485.1 Pseudomonas sp. 2822-17 | reverse complement strand
GGCCTTACCATTGATGGTATTGCAGGGCAGGAAGTTTTTCAGTTTCTAAAATCAAATGACTTAAATAAAATCTCCGAATCACGTCCAAGCCCTTCAGAAGAAACTGTTGCATTATCTAATTCTTCTAAAAATGAACCATCAGAGTCAAAGTCAGAACCAACAAGTAATAATAGTAGTTCTTTACAGAATCTATTATTTCAAAAGGTGAACAATTAATCGGTGTTCCTTATGTATGGGGAGGAACTACTCCATCTGGTTTTGACTGCAGTGGTTTTCTTGTATATTTATATAAACAAGGTGGAAAAGAACTTCCTAGATCTGTTTCAGACATATGGGATGTTACCTCCTCTGTTTCTTCACCAGAAAGAGGTGACTTCGTTTTCTTTGAAACATATAAAAAAGGCCCATCACATGCAGGAATTTATTTAGGAGACAG
>NZ_LJRZ01000501.1:0-380 GCF_002742485.1 Pseudomonas sp. 2822-17 | reverse complement strand
GTTCTTATCCATGTATCTCCTGTTTTCGCTGGATTATAAAAAAATAGTGATCCATTTGTAGGATCTTCCCCGTTAGCTGCTCTAATAGCAGCCTGCATATTCATATCATTTGGAGATGCTGAGTTTATACTACCAGTTGCTGCAGGTGTAAACTGATATACTCCACTGCTTTTTTCAAAGAGTACTTCTTTAACTGAATTAGGAAACAAGCTACTATTAACCCTATTCATGATAACTGCGCCAACAGCTATTTGACCTTCAAGTGGTTCTCCTCGAGCTTCAGCATATATCATTTTAGCAAGCCACTCCAATGCCTCTTGATTAATAGAAACAACTTGCTGTGGAGTTGGAGAAGGAGTGGAGCTAGTTGTATTATTTCT